>NZ_JBHXRX010000093.1:0-18655 GCF_042714995.1 Streptomyces sp. NPDC058665 | reverse complement strand
ATTTTTTGTTCGCCCTCTTCTTTTTTTCCCCCGGGCGGTGCGGGGCGGCCCCCGCCCGCCCCCACTTCCAGCAGCTGGCCGTCCTCGTCTGCGGCGCGGTCCGTCCAGGTGAACTTGATCCCGGTCGCGTGCATGACGGTCGGCCTGAAGTCCGTAGGGGCAGCAGCCGCGTTGGCCTCGGCCGAGCCGGCGCCCCGGGCCGACAGCGGTGCTGTCCTCACCTTCGGCCCCTTGACGGTGCGGGGAGTCATCCACTCCTGGTTGTCGTTCAGTTCCTCTTCGGAGGTCTCACCCGGCGGCAGGGACACCTCCACCGGCGCCGACGCCGGGCCGAAGTAGGGGCGCAGCCGGTAGTAGAACGGCGTCTGGGGCATCAGATCCGGGTGGCGGTACGTCGTACGGCCCGGCGGCATGAACTCCAGCACCGTGTACGGCCCGGCCTTCTCCGTGGCGAACTCCACCGTCCGCCCCGCGATGCCGGGCTCGTCGTCCTTCCAGCGCAGTGTGATGTCGATGGGCGAGTCGAGCGTGGCCGCCAGCCGCGCGGCGGTTTCCGGCTTCTCGGTCCCGTCCGGTGCGGAGGAACAGCCCGCAGACGTAAGGGCGATGAAGGCGCCGAGTGCGGCGGCGGTCGTGGCACGGAGTCGAAGAGGCACGGCGTCCGTCCTTCCGGGCTGGGCCGGGCTGGGTGCGCGGGGAGTCGTCGACGGGTGTCCGGTGACCGCGCGGAACACAAGCGGCCACCGGACCGGGAAGTGCCTCAACCGCCCTACTTGCGCCAGAACTTGACGCCGCTCCACACCACGGTGGCCGGCCCGCTCCCGCTGTCCGTGCGGTAGGCGCCGAACTTGTCGTAGAAGCTGCCCCCCGGGCTCGCGTAGCTGTGCTTCAGCGAGCCGTTGATGTACGTACGGTGCTGGCTGCCGACCTGGTGGACGGTGTTCACCCGGACGGTGGCGCCGACCGTGCCCGCGTCGGACAGGGTGGTGCCGCCGTGGACCGCGTACAGGCGTCCGCCGCGCTCGCCGGCCAGCATGAAGAACGGCCCGGAGGCCGATTCGTTGAACGTCTGCTTGAGGCTGATGCGGGTGCCGCCCATGCTGGCGATCCGGAAGTAGCCCTCGAACTGCCGGGTGCCTCCGGTGTAGGTGGCGTATCTCCGCTCGGCGCGCTGGTCGCCGCTGCCGGTGGAGCAGGTGAGGGTGAAGGTCAGGTTGTCGACCTGGCCGCAGCCCCTCTCCTGGACGGTGAAGGAGGGAGACGTCGAGGTCCACCCTCCGGGTTCGACTTCCGCGTACGCGTTCGGAGCCGTCAGCAGCATCGCTGCGGCGGCCGAGAGAACAGTGACGGTGCGCTTCATTCGGGGCACGTCTCACTTCTCCGTTTCGGTGGGGGCGTGGCGCTGGAGTCGCATCAGATTAGAAGTGTCCACGTCAAGCAACAAGGGATTCAGTGGAACTTCACGAGGTTCATATTCATGAAAGTGCATTCGGGGTGAACGGCGTATACGGCAATGCCCCGCCGGTCATTCGCGACCGGCGGGGCCATATGTGTGAACGAGCGTTCTGGGTGCGGCCCGCTGTCAGGCGCCGGCGGGCAGATCCTGGACGGTGCGCAGCAGGCTCTCGGGCAGGACCAGATTCCATGCCGTGATGACCGGATTGCCGTGTTCGGTGCCGAGCCGGGACACCGTCCCCGTCTCCAGCTGGAACAGCGTGCCCTGGGCCGCCGTGAGACCGAGATACCGAGCGGTGAGCACCCGGAGGAAGTGCGAGTGGCCCACTAGGGCGACGTCTTCGTCACTCGCGCGTTCGGCGGCGGCGCGCACCTCGGCGAGCACCCTGTCCGCCCGGTCGCTGACCTCCGAGGGGCTCTCGCCCGGGTGCCCGCCGGGGCCCGCGATGGTCCCGTCCGTCCAGAGATTCCAGTCGGGGCGGGTGCGGCGGATTTCCTCGGTGGTCACGCCCTCGTAGCCGCCGTAGTTCCATTCGTGCAGGTCGGGGCAGATGCGGGTGGACCGCAGCCCGGCGAGTTCGGCGGTACGGCGGGCGCGGGCCAGCGGGCTGACGAGGGTCAGGCCGATCGGCCGGTCGGCCAGTACGGGGACCAGGGCGCGGGCCTGGGCCTCACCGTGGGCGGTCAGCGGCAGATCCGTCGAGCTGGTGTGCTGTCCGGACAGCGACCACTCGGTCTCGCCGTGTCTGATGAGGAGCAACTCACCCATGGGTGCCATCCGTTCGTTCGTGCCGAGGCTCTGAGACGCGGGGCCGGCGGGCCGTCCTTCTCCCGCCGGTGCGGCTCCACGATTCCATCACGCGGCGCTCCGTGCGCCGGGGGGCGCGCCCCCGGTGCCGGAATGACCGTCCACGGCGGGCGAGGGCGTATCCGTGGCGCGGCTCACAGCCCCCCACCTGGGGAGGGGGAACACCGCATCGTGGTTGAGCGTTCATCTTTACGTGGTCGCGGAGGGGAAAGTGACGACTCCGCGACCACACAGAGCGGCCCCGGCTGGTCCATCCCCCGAACCAGCCGGGGCCTTCCCATTTCCGCCTGGCTACGCGCTACGGCGGTGCGCCTCAGGCGTCGTCGCCCGGGTCCCAGTCCAGCAGCCGGACCTTCGCCACCGTCCGTACATGGCGGCGCATCGCCGTCGCCGCCGCCTTCCCGCGCTGCGCCTCGATCGCTTCGAGGATCGCGCGGTGCTGGGCGAGTGAGCGCTGGGGCCGGCCCGGCTGGCGCAGCGACTCGTTGCGGCTCTCGGTGATCTGCTCCGCGATGGACCTCATGAATTCGGCCAGCAGACCGCTGTGCGCCGCCGCCGTCACCGCCGCGTGGAAGAGCCGGTCGCCCTCGACGCCGTGATCGCCCGCCTCGATCTCGGCGGCCATGTGATCGAGCGCCGCCCACATCGCGGTCAGATCCTCCGCCGTGCGCCGCTCGGCGGCCAGTTCGGCGAGTTTGGTCTCCAGGGCCTCGCGCGCTTCCAGTACGTCGGGCAGCCGGCGCTTGCGTTCCACGAGCCGTTCGACCGGTTCGGCGTCGAGGCTGTCGCGGACGAGATAGGTGCCGCCGCCGTGCCGTACCTCGACGAGTCCCTGCACTTCGAGGACGACGATGGCCTGCTTCACCGATGCCCGGCTGACGCCTAGCCGGCCCGCGAGTTCACGCTCGGGCGGCAGCCGGTCGCCCGCCCGCAGATCGACGTCCGCCACATGGCGGCGGAGTCTGTCGAGGACCTGTTCGTACAGTCGCGGCCGGGTCATCGGCCGCAGTGCGTCGGACACACGAACCCCCCATACCTGGTCTTTCGCAGCCTAACACCGCGCGGCCAAGTGGCTGAGCCAATTCCTGTCGAATCCCTTGACGCCTCGCTGGACCGATGTTCAAAGTGGTCCAGCCACTTGGCCAATGCAGATTGGCCAGTAATCAACGGGACCCAGGGACGGGAGCCCCCGATGTCCGCCGAACTGATCTCGATCCTTGTACTCGTGGTCGTCTTCGTGATCGCCACGACCCGCTCGATCAACATGGGCGCGCTCGCGTTCGCCGCCGCCTTCGGAGTCGGCGAACTCGTCGCCGACCTGGACGCGGACGGTATCTTCGCCGGATTTCCCGGCGACCTGTTCGTGGTGCTCGTCGGTGTCACGTATCTCTTCGCCATCGCACGCGCCAACGGCACCACCGACTGGCTGGTGCACGCCTCGATCCGGCTCGTACGCGGCCGGATCGCGCTCATACCCTGGGTGATGTTCGCCCTCACCGGAGCGCTGACCGCCATCGGCGCCGTCAGCCCGGCGGCCGTCGCGATCGTCGCGCCCATCGCGCTGAGTTTCGCCGCGCGGTACGGCATCAGCCCGCTGCTGATGGGCGCGCTGGTCGTGCACGGTGCCCAGGCGGGCGGCTTCTCGCCGATCAGCATCTACGGCTCGATCGTCAACGGAGTGGTGGAGCGCGAGAATCTGCCCGGGAACGAACTCGTCCTGTTCCTCGCCTCCCTCTTCGTCAACCTGATCGTCGCGGCGATCGTCTTCGTCCTCTTCGGCGGGCTGAAGCTGAAGGGGCGTGACCTCGACACCGAGGGCGACGGCCGCGACAAGGACAGCGCCGACAGCGCCCTTTCGGCCGATGCCTCGGGCCTCACTCCCGCCCGTATCGCCACGCTCGCCGCCCTCGCGGCGCTCGTCGTCGCCGTCCTCGGGTTCGACCTGGACGCCGGGCTCAGCGCCATCACCCTCGCCGTCGTCCTCAGCGCCTTCTGGCCCGACACGAGCCGCAAGGCGGTCACCGAGGTCGCCTGGCCGACCGTGCTGCTCATCTGCGGTGTCCTGACCTACGTCGGTGTCCTGGAGGAGATGGGCACGATCGATTACGCGGGCAACGCCGTCGGCGACATCGGAGTGCCGCTGCTCGCCGCCGTCCTGCTCTGCTACATAGCCGCCGTCATCTCCGCCTTCGCCTCATCCGTCGGCATCATGGGCGCGCTCATCCCGCTCGCCGTGCCGTTCCTCGCCCAGGGCGAGATCGGGGCGGTCGGCATGATCGCCGCGCTCGCCGTCTCGGCGACCGTCGTGGACGTCAGTCCCTTCTCCACCAACGGCGCCCTCGTACTGGCCGCGGCACCCGATGTCGACCGGGAACGCTTCTTCCGGCAGTTGATGGTGTACGGAGGCATCGTGGTGGCGGTGGTACCCGCGGCCGTATGGCTCGTGCTGGTCGTGCCAGGCTTCGGATGACCCGGTCACCATGACGACCGGTCAGACTCGTCGACAGCAAGGAGAACGACGCGTGTCCCCTCTCTTCCCGGCCCTCGCGGCGCGTTCCGCCCGGCCCGCACTGCGCTTCGGCGACCAGGCGCTGAGCCACGCCGAACTGGCCACAGCGGCCGGTGCCCTGACCGCCAGGATCGCCGGCGCGCCACGGGTCGCCGTCTGGGCCACGCCCACCCTCGGTACGGCGGTGGGCGTGGTGGCCGCGCTGCTGGCGGGAGTGCCCGTGGTGCCGGTGAACCCCAAGACGGGTGAACGGGAGCTCACGCACATCGTGACGGACAGCTCGCCGGCCCTCGTCCTCGCCGAACGCGGAGCCGAACTGCCGCCGATCCTGGCCGAGTTGGCGCGCCTCGACACGGACATCACGGGCAGCACCGAGGTCGGGGAGGCCACGGACAGCGTCGACCGGGCCCTGCCCGCCGAGCCGTCCCCGGAGTCACCCGCGCTGATCGTCTACACCTCGGGCACCACCGGACCTCCCAAGGGCGTCGTCCTGCCCCGCCGCGCCGTCGCCGCCACCCTGGACGCGCTGGAGGACGCCTGGCGGTGGACCGAGGACGACGTACTCGTCCACGCCCTGCCCCTCTTCCATGTCCACGGCCTGATCCTCGGCATCCTCGGCCCGCTGCGCCGCGGCGGCTCGGTGCGCCATCTCGGCAGGTTCTCCACGGACGGTGTGGCCCGTGAACTGTCCTCCGGAGCCACGATGCTCTTCGGCGTACCGACGATGTATCACCGCATCGCCGAAGCACTCGCCGACGATCCCGAACTCGCGAAGGCCCTCACCGGCGCACGCCTGCTGGTGTCCGGATCGGCCGCGCTGCCGGTGCACGACCACGAGCGCATCGGCGCCGCTACCGGACGCCGCGTCATCGAGCGCTACGGGATGACGGAGACCCTGATGAACACCAGCGTGCGCGCGGACGGCGAACCCCGCGCCGGCACCGTCGGTGTGCCGCTGGCGGGAGTCGAACTGCGGCTGGTCGACGAGGCGGGCGCCGAGATCACGGCGTACGACGGCGACACCGTGGGGGAGATCCAGGTACGCGGCCCGAACCTCTTCACCGAGTATCTGAACCGCCCCGACGCGACGGAGGCCGCCTTCGACGACGGCTGGTTCCGTACGGGCGACATGGCGATCCGCGACCCCGACGGCTACGTCCGTATCGTCGGCCGCAAGGCCACCGACCTGATCAAGAGCGGCGGCTACAAGATCGGCGCCGGCGAGATCGAGAACGTACTGCTGGAGCATCCCGGGGTGCGGGAGGCCGCCGTCACCGGGGAGCCCGACGAGGACCTGGGGGAGCGGATCGTCGCGTGGGTCGTCCCCGTGCGGGCCGATGCCCCGCCGTCCGCCGAGGAGTTGGCGGCGCACGTCGCGGCGCAGCTCGCCTCGCACAAGAGGCCGCGCACCGTGCGGTATCTCCAGGCGCTGCCCCGCAACGACATGGGCAAGATCATGAAGCGGGCCCTCCATGACTGAGCGTATGAGCGCACGGCAGGCGATCGCCTTCCTCACCGGGGCGACCCCGCAGGGGGCTCCCGTCGCCTTCACCGAACTGCCCGCGCCGAAGGACACCTCCGCCCCGGACGGCCCCCTCGGCTGGCAGGGATACGACGAGTCCCGGGCCCGCGCCGCGGCACGCACCGGCGAGGACGAGTCCGTCATCTGCGGCACCGCGCGCGTCGGCGGCACCGAAGCGGTCCTGATCTCCTTCGAGTTCGGCTATCTCGGCGGATCGCTGGGGGAGCGCACCGGGGACCGGCTGGAGGCCGCGTACACCCATGCCCGTGAACGGCGGCTGCCCGTCGTCTCGTTGATCGCGACCGGCGGCAGCCGCATGCAGGAAGGCATGCTCGCTCTGCTCCAACTCCAGCGCGTGGCGGGGCAGTCGGCGCTCACCAGGGCCGCCGGTCTGCCACAGATCGCGGTGGTGCGCGACCCGACGACCGGCGGCGGCTGGGCCACCCTCGGGGCGGGCGCCGATGTGATCCTGGCCCTGCCGGGCGCCCAGATCGGTTTCGCTGGCTCGCGGGTACGGCCGCCGGACGCCGATCCGTACGCGTACACCGCCGAGGCACAGCTGACGGCGGGTCATATCGACGCGGTGGTGGCGCCCGAGGAGCTGAGGGACACGGTGGGCCGCTGGCTGGCGCTGCTGACAGGCGGCATCGCCGGGGCCGGTGCCGGGCCGGTGCCGGCGGCCGAGCCGCCCGCCGCGCTCGGGCGCGCGGCCCCACCCGCCACCGGCTGGGACGCGGTGACTCTGGCCCGCGACCCCCGACGGCCGCGTGCGGAGGCCTACTTGGAGGCGTACTTCACCACCCGCGAATCCGTCAACGGCGACCGAGCCGGCGGCACCGACCCCGGAACGCTGTGCGGGTTCGGCACGCGCGACGGCCGTACGGTCGCGTACGCCGCCCAGTGCGGCACGGCGACCCTCCCGGCCGGCTACCGTACGGCGGCCAGACTGATCCGCCTCGCGGACCGGCTGGGGCTGCCCGTCCTCACGCTCATCGACACACCGGGCGCCGCGAACGACGCCGAGGCGGAACACGCGGGAGCGGGAGCCGCGATCGCGGACCTGTTCGCCGCCGTGGCCACCGCCCGCGTGCCCGTCACCAGCCTGCTGATCGGCGAAGGAGGTTCGGGCGGGGCGCTGGCTCTGGCGGCGCCGGGCAACACCTGGGCCACACCGGACAGTTACTTCTCCGTCATCGCACCGGAACTGGCGACGGCGATCCTCAAACGGCCCCCCGAGGAGACCCGTGCGACGGCCGGCCAGCTCAAGGTGCGCCCTCAGGACCTGGTGTCACTGGGGGCGATCCGCGGGATCGTGCCCGTGGCCGGGGCGTGAAGTCCGCCGATTTCTCATGGGCCTCTCACCAGCTTTGTCGGACCATATGCCTATGGTGAGTGCGTGACGCAGACGACTCCGCCCGGCTGGTATCCGGACCCAGGACATGACGGTGAAGGCCCGCTTCAGGAACGGTGGTGGGACGGGTCGGCCTGGACCGAGATGGTCCGGCCCGACTCGGCCGCGGCCTGGAGCGCGCCTTCCGAACTGGGCTCGGGCATCCCGCCCTACCCGGCGGCGCCACCCGCGCCGGCCGGCGGGCGCGGCCGTCGGATCGCCCTGGCCGCCACGGCGGCCGTGGTGGTGCTGGCGGTCGTCGGTGGCTTCCTCCTCCTCGGCGACGACGGTGACAACTCGGCCGACAAGGCGAGCACGAACCCCTCCACCGGTCCCAGCAGGCCGGGCCAGGAGGACCGGCCGGCCCCGGGCGAGTCGCAGCGGCCTCCCGGCGACCCCGGCGCGCCCGACGGCGGCGAGGACGGCCAGGGCGAGGGCGGGGAAGGCGGCCCCCAGCAGGAGATACCGACCGAGGACGGCTACGCCACCGACATGGCCAGCGGCATCAGCATCCCGGTGCCCGAGGGCTGGACCGGACAATCGGGGCCGGTGGGCGCGGGAGTGAGCACCGGGGAGCACCCGTGCCCCGGAAACCCGGAGGAGTCCTGCGTACGCGGCGGGGTCAACTCCGTTCCGGCGGTGGCGCTGGAGATCAAGGCCACCACCGCCAAGGCGGCGGCCGAGAGCGACATCAAGAAGAACGCCGAGGAGTCCTACGGCGGCGAGAGCTACGGAAAGATCACCTCCCACACGGAGTTGAAGTCCGAGGCGGTGACGGTCGCCGGCGAGAAGGGCTATCTGGTCCGGTGGAAGGTCGTCACGGGCAAGGGCGACGACGGATACGTGCAGTCGCTGGCCTTCCCCTCGCCCGCCCCCGGCGCCCAGGACCTGCTGATCATTGTGCGCTCCGGATTCGACATCAACGACAAAGCGCCCAAGCTGCCTGTGCTGGACGAGATCATCGACGGTATCAAGGTCGCGGCGGGCGGTGGCGGCGGCACCGGCCAGAAGGTCTGAGAGCGGGCGCCCCGCCCACGGCGCGGCGGCCGGACAGCACCAACGGAACGCCCGCGGCCACCGGCCGTGGGCGTTCCCGCGTCTCTCACCGGCCCCGCCGGCATCTTCCCCACGGGACGGCGGAGTCGGGACAGCCGTACGGGCCGTACACTGCGCTCATGGGTAGTACACATGTCGCGACGGAGGGCCCCCGACCGGCCTCGTTCGCGCTGTGCCACGCCCTGCACGGCCACGGCTAGCAACATCGACGCCGACTCCCGGCCTCCGACGCCCAGTGGGATTCCGCCCCGAGGCGTCCTCCTCTCGAACGCACCCTCGTGCAGAGCCGCTCGCTCACCCCAGCCGTATCGCGTTCCCCAGCGACACCCGAACTCCGCACCTCGCACCCGCGCCCCACCCCTGCGACGCTCCGGCGTGCCGTCGGCGCCTCCACGGCGACCGCCGCACGGTGGCAGAGCCGTATCTTCGAGAGGATCCCCTGTGAAGCTGAGCGAATTGCTCGTCGGGCACGACTACGAGATTCTGCGGGGCGACCCCGATACGGCCATCACCGCCGGAGCCTGCTTCGACGCCGATCGGGTGTCACCGGGATCGCTGTTCATCGCGGTCCCCGGCCACCCCGAGGGCGGTTCCGAATCCGTCGGACCCGCGCTCGCACGCGGCGCCGTCGCCGTACTCGTCGAAGCGGCGACCGCCGATCCGCCGGTGGCCGTCTGGGCGGCCGACCCGGCCGTCTGCGTCGTACGCGTCCCGGACACCCGTACCGCCGCCGCCCTCGTCACCTCCCGCTACCACGGGAACCCCGGCCTCGCGATGGACATGGTCGCCGTCACCGGGACCAACGGCAAGACATCGGTGTCGTACATGGTCGAATCCGTGCTGCGGATCGCCGAGCAGACCGTGGTCGGTGTCATCGGCACGGCGGGCAGCCGCATCGGGGACGAACTGATCCCCATGCCTCGGTCGGTGCTCACCACGCCGGAGTCGCCCGACTTTCAGTACCTGCTCGGTGTCATGCGTGACCGTGACGTGAGCACGGTCGTTCTGGAGGCCACGTCCATGGGGCTGTTGACGCACCGGGTCGACCACTCGTACATCGACGTCGGCATCTTCACCAACCTCACGCAGGACCATCTGGACGACCACGGCACCATGGCGAACTACCGGGACGCCAAACTCCGTCTGTTCCAAGGGCTTTGCCGACGGGCCGTGGTGAACGCCGACGACCCGGTGGGCGCCGCAATCCTCGCCCTCATGCCCGGCGCGGTGACTACGTACGCGCTGGACACCGACGCCGACTACCGGGCGACCGACCTCACGATGGATGCCTTCGGTACGCGCTTCACGCTGCACCACGCGGGCCGCAAGTACCCGGCCGCGATTCCCGTACCCGGCCGGTTCTCCGTCGCCAACGCGCTCGCCACCGTCGCCGCCTGCCACCTCCTGGGGCACGACCTGCGCGGGCTGGTCACGGCACTCGACCGGACTCCCCCGGTCCCCGGGCGCTTCGAGCGCTTCGAGACCCCGCGCGGCACGTCGGTCATCGTGGACTACGCGCACTCCCCGGACTCGCTCGACAAGGTGCTGAGCACCATCCGGGACTTCGCCACGGGGCGGGTCATCACCGTGTTCGGCTGTGGCGGCGACCGAGACATCACCAAGCGGGCGCGGATGGGCGAGATCGCGGGCACCCACTCCGACCTGTGCGTACTGACCTCGGACAACCCCAGGTACGAGGACCCCGAGGCGATCCTCGACCAGATCACTCCTGGTCTGGCGGTCACCGGCACCCGCTTCGAGCGGTACGCCGACCGCCGCGCGGCCATCGAGTTCGCCCTCTCGGCGGCGGGCGGGAACGACATCGTGCTGATCGCGGGGAAGGGCAGCGAACCGTACCAGACCGTCGGCGACACACTGATCCCCTTCAGCGACATGGCGACCGTACGCGAACTGGCCGCCGTACAGCACTGATCGCCCGCGCGTGGCGCTCCAGCCACCGGGCCTTGTCGGGGATGACCCCGCGCGGCTCGCCGAGCGCGGGCTGCCGGTGCGTATCGCCTCGCGCGGCGGCGGGATCCCCTTCGTCCGGGAGGACCCCGGCACCTGGGACGCCGCACCGGAGGGCGTCGGGGCCGTCTACCTCTCCTACTTACCCGGACCTCGCCTTCCCCGGCGCCGCCGAGGCCGTTGGCGCGTTCGCGGAGCGCGCCGTCGCCATGGGGGCGCGCCGGCTGGTCCTGCTCTCCGGGCGGGGCGAGGAAGGAGCCAGGGAGGTCGCGGACGTCGCCGTCGCCGCGCTGGCCGACGACCGCCACATCGGCAGGACGTACGAGCTCTCGGGACCCCGGCTGCTCGGCTTCGCGGAGATCGCGGAGGACTTCGCCGACCTTTTCGAACTGATCACCGACGGGCGCGACGCGCACCTCGTGCACGGCGTCGAGGAGGCCCTGGGCCGTAAGCCCAAGGACTTCGCCGAGTTCGCCGCCGACGCGGCCCGCACCGGCGTCTGGCGGTCCTGACCCCCAGCGTGCCGTGGGGTGCGGCACGCTGGGGGTATGGACGCGAGCGCAGAAGACGGATTCGACGACGCGGCGGCCCGGCGGCTGCTGGAGGTCGGGAAGCGTGAGGAGGAGCTCCGCGAGGAGTTCCGGGTGGACGGTCCCGAGTGGGAGCGGATGTCCGTCTCCCACTACACGGCGTACTCCGCCATGGTCCACGAGGAGGGCGGCTGGCGGCAGTTGTTCCCGGCCGTGCCCTTCGAGGAGGAGGCGCGGCTCGATCTGGGCGCGGTCCTGCGGGTCCGCGGCGCGCACGCGGGGGAGTCCGCCGGCCGGTTCGGCCGGGCGGCTGACGCGGTGGAACGTGGTGAGGACCAGGTGATCATCGCGGAGGAGGTGTTCCGGATGGTACGGGTCGAGCAGACGGTCATCATGACGAGTCACGGTCCGCAGACACCCCGCGCCGGCGACCGGGAGTTCCCCGACGAACTGGACGAGCGGCCCGGAGCGGGCGACTGACGCCGGGCGACCGGCATCGACGGACGGTATGCGCCGTCCGGCCCGCCGAACGGGGGTGGGGCGGGGCGGCGCACACCGTTGCTGACGTACCGTCAAGAACCCTCGCGCTCCGCCGGTTCGGCGGCCCTCGCCTTGAGGTAGACACTCCAGATGTACTCCGTGGGGTCGTCCTCGACGCCGGTGAGCGCGACCTGCTTGCCCGTCTTGGCGCTCTCCCCGAACAAGGCGATCGAGGTCACCTCCTCGGGGGTCGAACCGATGAACCACTCGGCTTTTCTGTCGTCGGTGTGGCCCGAGGCACCCGTACCGCCACCCACCTGCGCGGCATCCGCCAGTGGCGGAACGGACATGTCCGGCCGTGTGCCCCCGACCGGCCGCGGTATCCCCGAGGCGGAGGCGTGGGCGAATCGCGCGGACGCGCTGTCGACCACCCGCTCGCCGTTCGCTTCCGGCAGTTCGACGGTCCGGTCGCCGCGCCGCGCGGACTTCACGATCGACGGGGTGACCTTCTTGCCGTCGTTGGCCAGAGTGGCATGGACCCCGGCCATCTCCAGGGGACTCGCGCCCATCAGCCCGAGAGACGTGGCCTGCGGCGCGGCGAAGCCGGCCGGGTCCGCCGTCATTCCCAGCTTCTTCGCGGTCTGCCTGATCATGTCCCGGCCCACCCTCGAACGCCCGTTCTCCTTGGCTTCGATCCCCGCGGCGAGAACCACCGGCGCGAACGTCGGGCCCGCCTGGTAGTCGGCGCGTGTCGCGTTGTTCAGATAGTGGTTGAAGTAGTCGTCGCCGCCGTACAGCGCCACGATCCGCCCGGACTCCGGATCCACGGACACCGCGCCCGCCTGCCGGTCGGGATCCCGCCGGGGCGTCTCCGTCTCCGCCGTCGCCTCCGCACCGTCGCCGGGCGAGGTGAGCCCGGCGGTCACCGCCTCACGCAGCGCCCGCTGTCTGTCCGGGTCGATGTTCAGCGTGATCCGCCAGCCGCCGCCTGCCAATTCCTGCTCACCGACCCCCGCTGCGATCAGCTCGCGCCGGGCGGTGTCCACCAGATAGCCGGCGTCCCCGGCCAGCTCCGCCGACGCCCTGGGCGGCACGGGCACCGGGAAACGCATCCGGCGCCGTTCGTCCTTGTCGAGCCACCCCTCGCCGACCATGTTGTCCAGCACATAGCCCCAGCGGGCCCTGGCCTTCTGCTTGTCGGAGGGAGAGGCGACGGCCCAGTCGTACTGGCTGGGCGCCTGAAGCAGCGCCGCGAGGTACGCGCCCTCCTCGACGCCGAGGTCCTCGACCTCCTTGCCGTAGTACGTGCGCGCGGCGGCCTGCACGCCGTACGCGAGCCGCCCGTAGTAACTGCTGTTGAGATATCCCGCGAGAATGTCGTCCTTCGAGTTGTGCCGGTCCACCTTGAGGGAGATGAACAGCTCCTTCACCTTGCGGGTGACCGTCTGCTCCTGGCTGAGGTAGTAGTTCTTCACGTACTGCTGGGTGATGGTCGAGCCGCCCTGCTTGCCGCCGCCGGTCAGTGTGCTGAAGACGCCGCGCGCCGTGCCGGACAGGGAGACACCGGAGTCGCTGTAGAAGTCCTTGTTCTCGGCGGCGACGAACGCGCGCCGCACGTCCTCGGGCACCCGGTCGAGCGGTACGGGCTCGCGGTTGACCTCCCCGGTACGGGCGAGTCTGCTGCCGTCGGCGAACAGATAGACGTTGCTCTGCGCCTTCACCTGCTCGTTGGGTCTCGGGATGTCGATGACCAGGTACAGCACGGTGAACGCCGCGAGGACCAGAAGACACGGGGTGACGAAGGCGATCAGGGCCTTGCGCCAGGTGAGGAGACGACGGAGACGCATACGCATGGCCGTCATCCTCGGCGCCGAAGATCTTCGTCAAGGCGAAGGAAGGTGTCGGCCGCCGCGCGGACACGTATCAGCCGTGTATCAGCGGCCCAACTCGTCTGTCCCGACGGGCGGTTCGTCCTCGATCGCCGGAGAGGTCCGGTCGGGCAGCCGGAGGGTGGCGACAGCGCCGCCGTCGGGTGCGTTGCCGAACTCCAGCGTGGCGCCGATGACTTGGGCCTGGCCCAGCGCGATCGTGAGGCCGAGCCCATGGCCCGTACCACGCTCGCGGGCACCGGTCCGGAAGCGCTGAGGACCGTCGTCGAGCAGCGTCCCGGGATAGCCGGGGCCGTGGTCGCGTACGGCCACGGTCCTGCCGTCCCCGGACACCGTGACCACGACGGGAGCCCGGCCGTGGCGGTGCGCGTTGACCACCAGATTGGTGAGGATGCGATCGAGCCGCCGCGAGTCCGTCGTCACGGAAGCGGTCTCTCCGTCCGTCCCCGATTCCTCCAGGACCTTCGCCTCCAGCCCGGCACGCGCCACCACGTCGCGTACCAGAGTTCCGACGGGGCACGGTGACAGGTCCGCGTGCTCGGCCCCCGCGTCCAGCCTCGATATCTCCAGCAACTCCTCGACCAGCGTGCTCAGCACCCGCACCCGGTCACGCACATACCCGGCCGCCTCACCCTCCGGCAGCAGCTCGGCCGCCGTCACCAGCCCCATCAGCGGCGTACGCAGCTCGTGTGCCACATCTGCGGTGAAGCGCTGCTCGCCGAGAAGCCGCTTCTGGAGCGCGCCGGCCATCGTGTCCACGGCGTTCGAGATGTCGGCGATCTCGTCGCGGGGCCGTGGCCCCGCCGCGATCCGCGCGTCCAGATCCCCGGCGGCGATACGGCGCGCGGTACCGGCCGCCGTACGCAGCCTGCGGCTCATCCGCGCGGCGGTCAGCACGCCCAGCGGCAGTACCACGGCGGTGGTGATCAGACCCGCCACGACGATGCTGGCGTCGAGCGCGCCGATGTCGCGCATCGTGCCGCCCATGTCGACACGCACCGACAGCACCCGGCTCCCGGCGGGCCGGGCCGCCCACATCGCGGGCCCGCCGGACCCGGTCGTGAACTCCGTACCCCGGCGCCCCTTGGCGACCAGCTCCCGCAGACCGCCCGGCAGCCCCGGCGCGTCGAGGGCCGCGCCCGACCCCTGGACGTCGCCGGTACGGGAGTACGTCACCGCCGCCCGGTCGAGCGTGACGCGGGCGGCCTCCCGCGCCTGCGACAGCTCACGGTCCCGCGAGAACTCGTGCACCAGCACACCGACCGCGGCGGCGACCGCGCAGGCGGCAGCCGCCACCAGAGCCGCGATCCGCCATCTCAGAGGCATGGTCAGCGCCGCAGCTTGTAGCCGAAGCCGCGGACCGTCTCGATCCGGTCGGCCCCTATCTTCGCCCGCAGGCGCTGCACATGGAGGTCGACGACCCGGGTGTCACCGTGCCAGGCGTGGTCCCACACCCGGCTGAGCAGGGTCCGGCGCTCCAGCACGACACCGGGCGAACCGGCGAACTCCAGGAGCATCCGCAGCTCGGTCGGTGTCAGCGCGACGACCTGTCCGGCGCGCCGTACCTCCATGCCCCGGGTGTCGACCGTCAGATCGCCGAAGGCGAGCACGGCGGAGTCCGCTCGCCCGCCGCCCGCGCGGCTGCCGGTCCCAGCGGTGGCGCCCCCCGCGGCGGGCGAGAACGAGACCCGGCGCAGCAGGGAGCGGATACGGGCGACGAGGACCGCGCTCTCGCAGGGCTTGACCACATAGTCGTCGGCGCCCGCCTCCAGTCCCGCTACGACATCGAGGGCGTCGCCGCGCGCGGACATCATCAGGATCGGTGCCAGGCTCAACTCCCTTACCCGGCGGCACAGTCCGATGCCGTCGAGGTCGGGCAGCATGACGTCGAGCAGCAGCAGATCGGGATCCGTCTCGCGGAACATCTCCAGCCCCGTGAGGCCGTCGCCGGCCGTGGACACGGTGAATCCGTACCGTTCGAGGAGCATCCGGACGGTGTTGCGGATCACCTCGTCGTCCTCGACCAGCAGCAGACGCGCCTCCGCCGCCGTGGCGGGCGACGGACGTGCCGACCCCGTCATGGTGCCCGCCTCTCGCTGTCCGTGCCGGCGTCGATGCCCGCGTCCGGGCCGATACCCGGCCGTGGAACGGGCGTCGCCTCGCTCGGCGCGGCGGTCTCGGGCGCCAGCGGATCGGGCGCCCGCGCGTCGTCCGAGGTGTTCCACGGGTTCTCGACGGTCAGCACGTCGCCGTTCCACCGGTAGCGGGTGGTTACCCGACCGTTCTGACCCGCCGACGTGAGGATCAGGTCCGTGCCGAAGGTCTCGCCGGTGAGGCCCACCGGCCCCCAGCTGATCAGCACCGGCCGTACGGTGTCGCCCGAGGCGCGGTAGACCTGGATGAGCGTCAGCCCGGAGGCCGGTTCGTCCAGCGCCACCACCAGCTCGTCCCGCCCGTCGGCGGTCAGGTCCTTGTAAACGGGGTCGCGCAGACCGCACTTGGCCCCCGGGCAGTCCCGGACCGCCGCCCGCACGAACTCCGGCACGTTGGGGTCGTTCGTCAGCAGCTGCCGCACCGTCAGTTTCCTCAGCCCGCCCGCCGGTACGGTGACGTCCTTGACCGGCCGGTACCGCTGGACGGCCCGCTCGGCCTCGGTGTCCCCGTTCGACGGTGGCACCGGCGGCGCGTAGTCGGGCCACAGCGGCGCCGAGCTGACCGGCGGCGAGAGGGTGGGCGCCGGGCCGTCGTCCCGTGCCCCGGTCTCCGCCGCGCAGCCCGAGGCACCGGCGAGGGCCGTCACGACGGCCAGAGCCGTGAGAACGACGGTGCGGCCGCGGTGCGTCGGGCCGGTGTGGGGGAAGCGGCGCATAGAACGGTCAGCGTACCGGGGCCGGATTCCTGAACATGCCGGGGGAGATCCCCGTATCCCTCAGTGCACCTTCGCCCCTGCCATGTCGAGGAGACCGGCCCATGAACGACTTCAGCAACCTGCAAGCCCTCCCGGACGGCGAGGCCGAGCTCCGACTCGTCGTGCGTCTCCAGTGGGAGGACGTCGCCGCGCTCGGTCAGGAGGCCGGCCGGCTTGCCCACCAGATGCAGCGTCCCGTGAGTCTCGACGAGGCGGTCAGCCACCGGCTGCGCAGCCGCTCGGCCTCGCACGCGAAGCCCCCGCAGGAACCCGCCCGGCCCGTCGCGGCGCCGCCGCCGGCCCCGGTGTCGGCGCTCGCGGGCCGCACTCCGGGCGAACACGCGAGGCAGGCCATCGAGAAGATCAACGCTTCCGAGTCGGCCTAGGGCGTGTTTTAGAAGTCCCGTCTGGCCCACGACGCCTGGCGCGCATGCTCGCCGGAACGCCACTAAGGGCAGTCGCTGGATGCGACTGCCCTTGGCGGCGTGAGCGAGTGTCTTCCGCGCCTGAGCGGGGGGTTGCATCAGGCGGCGAGCGACACCGCCTCGACGGCTGGGGTGCGCAGTGCGCGGTACGCCGTACCGACGCTGGTGACGACTGTCGCCGCGGCACCGATCCCGACGATGGCCAGCCAGATCCCGGGCCCCTGGCCGGGAAGGACCGCGTCGACCCGGACGACGCTGAACGGGACGGCTCCGGCCGCGGCGGCGAGCGTGCCGAAGAAGGCGCCGGTCACGGTCAGGACCAGGGACTCGATGGCGACCATCCGGAGCACCTGGGACGGAGTGGCCCCGGCCAGCCGCTGCTGGCCGAACTCCCTGGTGCGGTAAGTGGTCGCCGCGTACAGCGTGTTGATCAGCATGATGCAGGCGAAGACCACGATGATCCCGACCACCACGAAGTTGAGCGTCTCCAGGCTCTTGTCGTCGACGGACCGGGTGATGCCCGAGGTGTCCAGCTCGTCGTTCTGGACGGCCTGCATGTAGAGGGTGGCCGTGGCCATGCCGATGAAGAGGATCAGCGGCATGAGCACACCGGACAGCTGCGCGGCGCGCCGGCGCATGTTGTGCACCGTCAGATAACCGCTCGCGCCGGTGAGCAGCGTGATCGGCCGTGCCAGCTTGCCGAGCAGGAACTTCAGCAGCACCGGTGAGAAGACCGCGAATCCCACGGAGATGAGGATCGCACCGTAGGCGGGGGCCGCCATGAGCGCGTCGTCCGTCTTGTCGAACGCGAAGGTGGAGCTGACACTACCGATACCGAGGGCAAGGGCCGCGAAGCCGGCGATGTCACGTCCCCGGCCACCCGGCTCCGCGCCGCCCGCCGCCGCCTTCGTGGCTCGGCGGACCGCGAGGAACGAGGCGCCGATCGCGGCGACCAGACCGACGCTCACCCCGGCGGTCAGGGCGATCGGACCGAAGACGAAGTCCACCTTCCCGGCCACCTGATCGGTGTCCTTGAAGACGTTGAGCAACTGCTCGCCGCCGATCCTCGCCGGCAGGATCGCCAGCAGCATGCTGACGACCGCGACGACGGCCGACTCGACGACGATCATCCGCTTGATCTGGGCCGGTGTGGCACCGGTCCTGCGCAGGAGTGCGATCTCCTCGCCGCGCTGGCGGACGTTGACGGTGAGGGTGGAGGCGATGGCGAAGAAGACGAGAAGCGTGCCGTAGCCGCCGACCACCGTCGCGGCGGTGGTGAGGGTCTCGGAGCTCCGGTCGTCGATGTTCGCGCCGCCCGCCGTGTCATGCATCGAGTTGAACGACATGATGATCACGGAGCCGAGGAACGCGGAGAGCAGGGTCGCGATGAGGCGCCCGGGGCGCTGGACGATGGAGCGCATGGCCAGAGTGAACATCGCTCACACCCCCACGCGCGTCTGGTGGTGGTTGACAGTGTCTCCGAGGTGCGCGAGGCGTTCGGCGACCGCGTCGACGGTCGGCCTGCTGAGATGTCCGGCCAGGCGGCCGTCGGCGAGGAAGATCACGGAGTCCGCGAAGGAGGCGGCGACCGGGTCGTGGGTGACCATGACGACGGTGCGGCCGTGGATCCGTACGCTCTCCTGGAGGAGCCGCAGCACGCCTCGTGCGCTGCGGATGTCGAGCGCGCCGGTGGGCTCGTCGGCGAAGATCACGCT
>NZ_JBHXRX010000092.1:0-24982 GCF_042714995.1 Streptomyces sp. NPDC058665 | reverse complement strand
ACGGGGGAGAGCGTGCGTGCCAGGGACCGCGAGCCCGGCAAGATCCAAACGACAGACCCTAGGGTCCGTCCGTCGAAGGGCCGCTCATGAGCGGTCGCGGGTGCCGGATTCCCCCGAGAACACCGGCCGGCGCACGCGACATCCGATGCCCCGGGGCCGGTACACCGGCCCCGGGGCATCGCGTTGAGGCGGGGAGCCGGGCCGGTACGCGCCGCTGCGGCCAAGTCCGGTGCCGATGCGGAATGCTGACGGCCTGACGGGCTGGTGAACCGACGGACCGGCAGACCGGCGGGCCGAGGCGAGGAGCAGGTGTCGTGCGGGAGACGGACGTGATCGTCGTCGGTGCGGGTGCGGCCGGTCTCTCCCTCGCGTACCGGCTCTGCACCCCTCCCCCCGGCCACCCGGTTCCCGATGTGACTCTGGTCGACGCCCCTGCCGGTCCCTTGAGACCGCCCGAGCGGACCTGGTGCTTCTGGGAGACCTCCCCCGGCGACTTCGACAGCGCGCTGACCGCCGAGTGGGACTCTCTGCGCGTACGGGGACGCGACGGTTCCGCGACTGTCGGACGACCCGTTCCGTTCCGCTACAAGATGCTGCGTTCCAGCTCCTTCGAAGCCCTCCTGGCCCGGCGGCTGGACGGGCCCGGGGCGCCGCGCCGGGTGGCGGTCCGCGTCGACGACATCAGGGACCTGGCATCCGGCCGCCACGGCACCGGCGCCGAGGTGACCGGCGTCGCCGCCGACGGGAGCGAGCTGACGCTGCGGGGCCGCTGGGTGTTCGACTCACGTCCGCCCCGGGCGCTGCCACCCGCGCGGACCGCCCTGCTCCAGCACTTCCGTGGCTGGTTCGTCCGGACCGACCGGCCGGTGTTCGATCCCGCGACCGCCGATCTGATGGACTTCCGGACCCCGCAGCCCGCGCACGGACTGTCGTTCGGATACGTCCTGCCGACGAACGCGTACGAGGCGCTGGTCGAATACACCGAGTTCTCCCGCGCGGTGCTGGACGACGCGGGCTACGCGCGGGCGCTCGGGCAGTACACCGAGCGGGTCCTGGGACTCGGCTCCTTCGAGGTGACCGCGACCGAGCAGGGTGTCATCCCGATGACCGACGGCCGCTTTCCGCGCCGGGCGGGCCGTTCGGTGTTCCGTATCGGGACCGCCGGCGGTGCCACCCGTCCGTCGACCGGCTACACCTTCGCAGCGGTACAACGTCAGGCGCGGGCCGTCGCCGCCGCGTTCCACGCCGGACGGGTGCCCGAGCCGCCACCCGCCTACCCGGCGCGGGCCGGAGCGATGGACGCCGTTCTGCTGCGGGGGCTGGACAGCGGGCGGGTCGACGGCGCCGCGTTCTTCGAGGGGCTGTTCCGGCGCGTACCGACGGAGCGGCTGCTCCGTTTCCTGGACGGTGACACCCGGCCGTACGAGGACTTCACGATCGGCCTGCGCACCCCGGTCGGGCCGATGCTGCGCACCGTGGCCGAACTGCCGTGGCTGCCGCGACGGTGGGCCGGGGCTCCATGAGACGCACGGAACGAGACCGGTGAAACACGTGGGACGAAAAGGAAACGGCCGTCCGATGACGCTCCTTCACGACGCGGAACTCTCCGCCGCCTTCGACCACGCCGCACTCGCCTACGACCGGCTGGTCGCCGTCAACCTCGGCTACCACGCGCACCTCAGGCGCTCCGCGCGGCGCCTGCGGCTGCCCCGTGGCGGCGCCGGGCTCCGGCTGCTCGACCTGGGCTGCGGGACCGGCGCGTCGACGGCCGCGCTGCTGACGGCCGCCCCTCGCGCCGGGATCGTCGCGGTGGACGCGTCGGCCGGGATGCTGGAGCGAGCGGCCACCAAGCCGTGGCCCACCGGCGTCTCGTTCGTCCACGCACCCGTGGAGGGGCTGGCGGAGGCGGGCGTCACCGGTCCGTTCGACGCGGTCTTCGCCGCGTATCTCTTCCGGAACATCACCGACCCGGACCGGACACTCGCTCTCGTACGGTCCCTGCTCGCGCCGGGCGGCCGGATCGGTGTGCACGAGTACGCGCTCGGTGGACGGGCCGTGGACCGCGCGGTCTGGACGGCCGTATGCAGGGGCATCGTCCTTCCCGCCGGGCGGCTCGCCGGTGACGCGGACCTCTACCGTCATCTGTGGCGCAGCGTCGTCGACTTCGACACCGCGTCGGCTTTCGGCGACCGGCTGCGGCGGGCAGGGTTCGCCGACGTCCGGGTGCTGCCGATGCCGGGCTGGCAGACGGGCATCGCGCACACGTTCCTGGGCCGACGGGGCTCGCGGTGACCGCCCGGCAGGGGGTGGGCCGGAGCGAGCGGGCCGGCCCGCGCCGGGGCCGGGACCGGCGCGCCCGGGTGGTACGGCCGGCGCCGGGGCGGGACCGGTTCGGCGGCGAGGCGCCTGCCGTCGCGGTCGTCGGGGGCGGTATCGCGGGGCTCGCCGCCGCGACCGCGCTCGCGGAGCGCGGAGCGGGCGTGACGCTGTATGAGCGCGAGCGGGGCCTCGGGGGGCGTCTGGCCGGGTGGCCCATCACACTGGCGGACGGTTCGGCGGCCACCATGAGCCGGGGCTTCCATGCCTTCTTCCGGCAGTACTACAACCTCCGGGGCCTGCTCCGGAGGGCCGATCCCGGCCTCCGCACGCTGACCGGGCTGCCGGACTATCCGCTGCGGCACAGCGGTGGCGCGTACGACAGTTTCGCGCGGATTCCGCGTACGCCGCCGTGGAGCGCCCTGGGGTTCGTCGCGCTCAGCCCCACGTTCGGATGGCGGGACCTCGGCCGGATGGATCCGATGGCCGCGCTGCCGCTTCTCGATGTGCGGGTGCCGGAGGTGTACGAGGAGTTGGACCAGGTCAGCGCCCAGGACTTCCTGTCCCGCATCCGCTTTCCGGAGGCGGCGCGGCATCTGGCGTTCGAGGTGTTCTCCCGCAGCTTCTTCTCCGATCCCGCCGAA
The DNA here is from genome assembly GCF_042714995.1 of Streptomyces sp. NPDC058665. Classification (NCBI taxonomy): domain Bacteria; kingdom Bacillati; phylum Actinomycetota; class Actinomycetes; order Kitasatosporales; family Streptomycetaceae; genus Streptomyces; species Streptomyces sp. NPDC058665. Next base: position 22,022 of record NZ_JBHXRX010000092.1, on the reverse strand, counting down.
CTGTCCGCAGCCGAACTGGTGTTGATGTTCCACATCTACTTCCTGGGGTCGAGCGAGGGTCTGCTGTTCGACGTACCGGACGCGCCCTTCCCCACCGCCCTGTGGGAGCCGCTGGGCTCGTATCTCGCGGGGCACGGCGTCGAGTTGCGTACCGGCGAGGCGGTGGAGGAGGTGTCACCGGCGGCCGGCGGTGGACTGACGGTGACGGCGGGCGGTCGACGACGGCGGTACGACGCAGTGGTGCTCGCGCTGGACAGCGGTGGACTGCGTCAAGTGGTCGCGGATTCGCCCCGGTTGTGCGACGCGGGGTGGCGGGCGCGGATCGGGCGGCTGCGCGAAGCCCCGCCGTTCCTGGTGTCGCGGCTGTGGCTGGACCGCCCGATGGCCGCCGACCGGCCGGGTTTCCTCGGCACGAGCGGGTTCGGCGGGCTCGACAACGTGAGTGTGCTCGACCGTTGGGAGGGCGAGGCCGCCCGGTGGGCGAGCCGGACCGGCGGCTCGGTGATCGAGCTGCACGCGTACGCCGTCGCTCCCGGCACCGACCGGGATCGCCAACAGAGGCTGCTGGTAGAGCAGTTGCACCGGGTCTTTCCCGAGACGCGGGACGCGCGGACCGTCGACGCGCGGCACGAGTGGCGCTCGGACTGCCCGCTGTTCCCGGTGGGCGGTTACGGCGACCGGCCCACCGTCCGTACGCCGGACCCGGACGTCGTGGTGGCGGGCGACGTCGTCCGTACGGACCTGCCGGTGGCGCTCATGGAACGGGCGGCGACCACAGGCTTCCTGGCCGCCAACGCGCTGCTGGAGCGGTGGGGCGTACGCGGCCAGACGCTGTGGACGGTACCGGACAGGGGCCGGTCGGCCGGACTGCGCGCGCTGGTACGGCTGGCCCGGCGCTGACGGGTCCCCGGCTATCCGCCGTACCGCGCGCACTCACTGTTGTCGCCACCGCTGCGGCAGCCCACGGGCCCGGTCGGCGCGGGAACGGGGCGATTCCGCGCGTCCTCGTGGGCCTGGAGACCAACTCCGGCGAAGAAGGCGAGAGCGATGAGCAAGGCCATCGCGCCCTGGCTCACGGCGGTCACGATCGCTCGCGCGCGGGACGCGATGACGGCGGCGGCGAACGCCACGAGGCCGACTCCGCCGAGGGCGGGCAGATAGCGCCAGATGGATATTGAATCGACACTGGTGGCCGGATCGAGGTCGAAATGGTCGAAGAAGGGCCACAGAACGACGATCACGGCCACGGCGAGCAGCTCAAGGAAGACCAGCGCGCAGGAGGCACCGATGTCGGGACCGCGCTCCGTGCGGGGCTTCACCGAGCCGTCGAAGGCCGGGCGCGCGACGGGCAGGTCATTCATGTCGAACACACTGCCGGTCGATGCGGTGCGGGGGCATGAGTACGGATACCTAGCCGTGTCTTCGAAGTAGCGCCGTCCGCCTGCAAGGCGGGGGCCCGCGGCGTCTGGTGCGGTGCGTCGCAAGGCGGAGGATCGTGCTCGTACTGGACGTACTCGGGTGCCTTCGAGAGTGCTCCAACGCGGCGAGGTACCGTGCCGGACGCCACGGGCCAGGCGGGACGTTGAAGACACGGCCTGGGCCATGTCTGACAAATAGTGCCGTCCGGCCGCAGAGCGGGGCGCGCGCCCGCCGCAGAGCGGCTGATGACTCGCCGGTGCGTGCGAACGCAAGGCGGAGGATCAGCCCTGTAGAGGGACCGGACGTACTTGGATGACTCCGACACGGCAGGGGGCGCCTCCCGTGCCCGCAGGGCTACGGGGGAGAGCTGGCGTCCGGGCGTCGCGCGCCAGGCGGGACTTCGAAGACACGGCCTAGCCCGGGAAGCGACCCGTGCTGCGCAGGTGCCAGCGGCGTTCCGCGTACGCCAGGTCGTCGCGCCACAGGCGGCCCGACACCGCGCGCATCAGTGGGCGCAGTGCGGGGGCGGCGGCGCGGGCGGCGGCGAAGCCCGGACGGTCGGAGGACGCGACGACCGCCTCGACCACGGCGGTTCGCGGGCGGCCCCGGTCGTCGTGGCCCAGCGGGGTGGCATGGGTCTCCACAACCGAGCCCCGGCCCTCGCCCTCCGTGATCCGCATGACGACCGTGCGCGGCTCCGGCGCCGTGAAGACGGCGCGTACGGGCACCACGGCGCGCCCAGCGACCTTGAAGGAGACGTCCACCGCGAACCCGTCGCCGTCCTCCGGGGTCGGCAGGACCGTGAGATCCACGAAGGAGTACGGGTGCAGCCAGGCGCCGTGCCAGGGGTCGAGCCGGTTGGCCACCACGTCCTGGGGCTCGCACACACCGAAACCGGTGTAGACGGCGTCCACGGATCCGGCCGCCTCGGGCCGGGGCGGGACGACCGGCCGGTCCAACGGGCTCTCGCCGCCCGCGAGGTCGAGCCGTACCCAGGCCAACACCCCGTCGTCGTAGGCGGGGAAGGGCTCCCAGCCCGCGAACGGCCCACCGTCCAGGGCGAGTCCGTGCCAGCGGCAGATGAGCGCGCCGCAGTGCACCCGGCCGTCCTTGAGGGGCGCGCCGAGGTGGGGACAGGCCCCCGGGCCGGCCACCAGCTTCCCCGACTCGTCGCGCCACAGGACCAGTTCGACGCCGGCGACGGTCCGCCCGACGGGGCGGCCGGGGCGTAGGTCGCGGGCGGCCCCGACGACGTACCAGTTGCCGGACGGCCGGGCGAGCGCGCGTCGCAACGCGGCGGCGATGACGCCCGGCCGGGCCTCACGCCAACTGGGCTCCTGCCGGGCCCAGTTGACGGCACCCCGGCGCAGCTTCAGCGGGTACCGCCCACGCCTCCCGCCACCCGCGGGCCGAGCGCTCACGCCACCTCCTCGTGTACTGCCCCCGGACGCGCCCGCGCCGGCCGTACGCCCGTGGGCGCCGTCGGCGTACGGGGCACCCGCGCCACGGCCCTCGTCCGGGCCGCCGCCACCCGTACGAGCCCGTCGACAGCCACAGTGACCCGCCGTCGGCGTGGCACGACGGCACGGCGGTGCAGCACGGCGTACCCGTCGTCGGCGACGGCGTCGAGGATCCCTCCGTACAGGACGAACGCCGCGCGGATGCAGGGCCGGGACAGCGGGTCGAGCATGGCGAGCCCGGCCGCCGCCCGCCGGTACACCCCGCGGGTCAGGGCGACGGCGGCCTTGGTCGCGGCGGTGATCCGCGGGTCACGGGCGCCGGTGGTACGGCTCCACTCCAGGAGCTCACGGTCGACCCCGTCGGCGGCAAGCAGGTCAGCGGGCAGATAAATCCGGCCGCGGTCCAGGTCTTCGCCGACGTCCCTGACGAAGTTGGTCAGTTGGAAGGCGACACCCAGCGCGGCGGCGTGCGGGGCGGCTTCCTCACGGGGGACGACGGTGCCGAGCACGGGCAGCATCTGAAGGCCGATCACGGCGGCCGAGCCGTACATGTAGCCGCACAGGTCGTCGTAGGTGGCGTAGTCCGTGACCGTCAGGTCGCTGCGCATGGCGGCCATGAAGGCGGTGAAGAGCCGGTGGTCGATTCCATAGCTCGCCGCGGTGTGGGCGAGCGCCACGACCACCGGTTCGCGGCTGTGGCCCGAGCGCAGCCCGTCCTCCAACCGCGCCTGGAGCACGTCCAGTTGGCCGGTCCGTTCGGCGGTGGTCATGGCGGGGTGTCCGAGGTCGTCGACGATGTCGTCGGCCCAGCGGGCGAAGCCGTAGAGGGCGTGCACGGCGGGCCGGCGCTCGACGGGCAGGAGGCGGGTGGCGAGGAAGTAGGTCTTGCCGTGCCGGGCGTTGAGGCGGCGGCACCGCGCGTAGGCGGCGCGCAGTGCGGGGTCGGCGATGCCGGCGGCGTCGAGTTCGCGTTCGGTCATGCGCGCCGTCCTTTCGGTACGCGGACGGTCCCCCGGCCGGCGGGGCCGAGGCCGGTGCCCGTGACGCGGGCGGCGGCGAGCTTGCCGGAGATCAGGACGGTGGGGACGCCGACTCCGGGTGTGGTGCCGCAGCCGGCGAGCACGGCGTTCGTGGTGCCGCGCACCAGGTTGCGCGGGCGGAAGGGGCCGGTCTGGGCGAACGTGTGGGCCGCGGAGAAGGGCGTGCCCGCCACGTGTCCTTCGGCGGCCCAGTCGGCGGGCGTGACCAGGCACTCCTCCTCGATGGCGGCGCCGAGTCCGTCCAGTCCGCGCCGTTCGAGCTCGGTGAGGAGGCTGTCGCGGTAGCGGGGGCCGAGGTCCGCCCACTCCCGGACGCCGGGCCCGATACGGGTGTTGGGGCAGGGAGCCAGGATGTAGTGGAGGTGCCGGCCCGGCGGGGCGAGGGACGGGTCGGTGGCTGTGGGGCGGGTGATGAGCAGTGAGGGGTCGCTCATGAGGCTCCCGGTGTGGGTCAGTTCCCTGAATGTGCCCTTCCAGGCCTGTCCGAACGAGATGGTGTGGTGGCCGAGCGCCGGCCAGGTGCGGTCGGTGCCCGCGTGCAGGACTACGGCGGACGGCGAGAACCTCAGCGGGACCGTACGGTAGGGCCGTCTGCCGAGCAGGCGGTAGGTGACCGGCAGGTCGGGTGTGAGGACGACCGCGTCGCAGGGGATGCGTACCTGGTCGTCGCCCCGGCCGGTGATGACGGCCGTGATCCGCTCGCCCGATCCCGCGTGGGATCCGGCTCCTGATCCCCTTCCGGATCTGCCGCCCGCTCCCCCGCCCGACCGTTCGAGGCGCGTGACATCGTGGCCGTAACGGAAGTCGGCGCCCGCGTCCGCCGCCGCCTCCGCCATGGCTCGGGGCAGGGCGTGCATGCCGCCTCGTGGGAAGTAGACCCCGGCGACGGTGTCCATGTAGGCGATGACGGCGTACGCGGCCAGGGCCTTGGCGGGCGGGACTCCCGCGTACAGGGCCTGGAAGGAGAAGATCCGGCGCAGGCGTTCGTCCGAGAGGAACGACCCGACGCGGGCGTCCAGGCGGCCGAAGCCGCCGAGTGCCGCGAGACGTACGAGGTCGGGGTGGAGCAGTCGCAGCGGCGAGTCGAAGTTGGCGTCGATGAAACGCCGCATCTGTACCGCGTACAGCTTCTCCAGCCAGCGGCGCAGCCGACGGTAGCCGTCCGCCTCACGGGCGCCCGCGAAGCGCTCGACCTCGGCGGCCATCGCGTCGGCGCCGGTGTGGACGTCGAGCGCGCCGCCGTCGGCGAACCGGGCCCGGTAGGCGGGGTGCAGGGGGATGAGGTCGAGCCGGTCGGCGAGCTTGTCGCCGACGGCGGCGAAGGCCTCATCGACGAGGCCGGGCATGGTGAGGACGGTGGGGCCGGTGTCGATCAGGTAGCCGCCGCGTTCGAGGTGCCCGGCCCGGCCGCCCGGACGGGTGCCGCGTTCCACGACGGTGACGGCGCGTCCGGCACCGAGGAGATGCAGCGCGGCGGAGAGCCCGGCGAGCCCGGCACCGACCACGACGACATGGCCGGTCGGCCCGTCGACGGTCCTCATCGCCCGCTCCCCCGGCCGATGCCGGCGCGGGCTCGGACACGCCTTGGGGCGTGTCTTTCGGATCTTGCCGGGCTCGCGAGCCCCGGCACGCACGCTCTCCCCCGTAGCCCCTGGAGGGGCACGGGAGGTGCCCCCTCCGTTGTCGTCGGTCGCCATGGCGCCGCCATGCTTCCCTCCTCCGCCTTGCGACCCGCACGCACCAACGGGACATCAGCCGCTGCCGCGGCGTGCGCTCCCTGATCCGGCCTGATCCGAAAGACACGCCCTAGTTCGGTGGGCCTGCCCTGCCGGGTGTCGCCGCCGGGGCTGACGGTGCTCCTCGGATCCCTGATGACGTCAGGCAGGTCGTCACGAAGCCGGACGGCCTTACCGGCGCGGTCCGCCGCGCGGAGCCCGTACACATCGGTGTGGAGACACGCGGCCCGCACGGCCGGGACGGCGGTGAGCACGGAGGCGCGGGCCCGGACGAGTGCGGGTCCGGCGGCGTTACATGGGACGGGACCGTTGCCGCGCATCGCGATTCCTCTCCTCGTGTCGGACGGCCGTGTTCACCGTTCATCCGGTTCGGACGGGGAGTTCGCACGCGCTGTCCCCGGCGAACTCCGGTGGCGCGCCTCAGTCCACCACGGTCGTCCGCCGCACGTCGGTCAGCCGCGTCAATCGTGCGCCTCTTCGGGTGACACCGCGCCGCCGCGCGTCCCCCGGCCGGGTGTCGGCGCGCCGTCGCCCCGGCCCGGTCACGGCACGGGCCTGTAGAGACGGCACGAGTGACCACACCTGAGCACGAGGAGCTCCATGACCGTCTCGGTCGTCCTGTTCACCAGCGACCTGCGTCTGCACGACAACCCCACCCTCCATGCCGCCCTCGCCGGCGCCGGCGAGGTGGTGCCGCTGTTCGTCGTCGACGAGGCCATCGCGGCGGCCGGGTTCGCCACGCCCAACCGGCGGGCGTTCCTCGCCGACTGTCTGACCGATCTCGACGCGGGACTCCGGGCGCGCGGCGGCCGGCTCGTCGTACGCACCGGCGACGTGGTGGCCCGGACCCGCGAGGTCGCCGCCGAGGCGGGCGCGGACGAGGTGAGGACGGCCGGCGGCGTCAGCGGTTACGCCCAGCGGCGCGAGGAACGGCTGCGGCGCGCGCTGGAGTCCGACGGCCGCCGGCTCCACGTCCACGACGCCACGCTCACCGCGCTCCCGCCGGGCGCCGTCACACCGGGCGGCTCGGACCACTTCGCGGTCTTCACCCCCTACTTCCGCCGCTGGTCGGGCGAGCGCCCGCGCGACGTACTGGCGGCTCCCCGGACCGTACGGGTGCCCGCCGAGATCGGCTCCGACGGCGTCCCGGCGCGCGCCGGCATCGCGGGAGTCTCGGCAGGTCTCGCCGAGGGCGGTGAAACGGCGGGCCGGAAGCGGTTCGCCGCCTGGAAGCGGTCCGGGCTCGCGGCGTACGAGGACGGCCACGACGATCTGGCCGGTGATCTGACCTCGCGGCTCTCGCCCCACCTGCACTTCGGCACCCTCTCCCCCACCGAACTCGTCGTGCGGGCGCGCCGGTTCGGCGGAGCGGGAGCCGAGGCGTTCGTACGGCAGCTGTGCTGGCGGGACTTCCACCACCAGGTGCTGGCAGCCCGGCCCGACGCGTCGTGGGCCGACTACCGCACCAAGCACGACCGTTGGCGGTCGGAGGAATCCGCCGGCGCGGAGATCGAAGCGTGGAAGGCGGGTCTCACGGGCTATCCCGTGGTGGACGCCGCCATGCGCCAGCTGCACCACGAGGGGTGGATGCACAACCGGGGGCGGCTGCTGACCGCGAGCTTCCTCACGAAGACGCTGTACGTGGACTGGCGTGTCGGCGCGCGCCACTTCCTGGAGCTGCTGGTGGACGGCGACATCGCCAACAACCAGCTCAACTGGCAGTGGGTGGCGGGGACCGGCACGGACTCGCGGCCCAACCGGGTGCTCAGCCCGGTGGTCCAGGGCAGGCGGTACGACCCGGACGGGAGCTACGTACGCCGCTGGGTACCGGAGTTGAGAGGGCTGGCGGGCGCGGCGGTCCACGAGCCGTGGAGACTGCCGGCGCGCGAGCGGGCCCGGTACGACTACCCGGGCCCGCTCGTGGAACTGGCCGAGGGCCGCGACCGCTTCCGGCGGGCACGCGAGAGGAACTGAGCCGCGCCGCACCGGGATCCGGCCCGCCCGCTCCGCACTCCCCCCGCCCTACGGCGTGTTCGCCGGCTACGGGCGCGCCGCCGGTGACAGGTAGACGCGGCAGTTGCGCAACCCCGGCAGGTCCGGGATCCGTTCGACGCGCCAAGCGCGCGCGTACGCCGGTGGCCCGGCCTGCCCCGCCACCACGAACGCCACCGGCCGCTCGTGCGCCACGGCCACGAGCCGGGCGGGGGTGATGCTCCCGTCGTGGCCACCGGTCTGCCGTGACGCGCAGCCCGCCTGGAAGGCCACCCTGATCGCCTCGGTACCGCTGATCACACACGGCGGTCTGACGCCCTCCCGGGCCAACACAGCTGTCACAGCACTCAACTTGACCCGGTCGGCCCGGCTGCGCTCCGCGCGGTCCGCCACGACGGAACCCTGCACCCACAGATGCGCGACCGCCGCCGTCACGAGCAGCCCCACAACCAGGCCGCGCGGCCGGGCGGTCCGGACGAGCCAGGTCAGGAAGAGCGCGGTGGGCAAGGCGAACAGCGCGTACACGGGGAGCAGGAAGCGCGGCGCGGCGTACCCGATCAGCAGCAGGTACTGCACGGCCATCGACAGGCCGACAAGGACCGGCACCAGTACGAGGGGCAGCCGCCGCAGCCGTGCGGCCACCAGCACCCCGCCGAGGGTGAGCAGCGGCAGGGCGAACCACCAGATCGCGGTGGCCGGCCGCCGCCACCGGATGTCGCAGGGGCGGCAGAGCAACCGCCCGTCGAGCGAGCGCATGTGGTCGCCGAAGACAAGGTTCCAGCCCAGGTGACCCTGGATCTCGCTGGCCCGCGCGAGCCGCGTGAAGAGTCCGCCGTAACTGACGTACGCCTCGATGATCCACTCCGCGCAGCCGATCGCCCCGCCCGCGACGAGCGCCGTCAGCAGCGCCCACCGCCGCCACCGCCGGACGGCGAGCGCGACGAGGGCGAGCGGCGCGCTGAGCCAGAAGGCGTCGGTGGGGCGCATGAGCGCGACGAAGGCCACGGCGATACCGAGACCGACGAGGGCCGTGCGGTCGGTACGGTCGATCGCCGCCCTGACGAAGAAGCCGACGGCGCAGAGGCAGCCGAGGGCGACCCAGAGGTTCGGCATGACCTGCGGCCCGTAGAAGAGCGTGATCCAGAGCCCGGCGAACAGGGCGCCGGCGAGGGCGAGTACGGAGGCGGGCAGCAGTCGCCGCCAGATGCCGAGAGCGAGGAAGAGCCCGGCGCCCGAGAGCAGCGCCAGATAGACGCGGAGCACTTCGACGGATGAGGTGAGCGAGGTGACCGGGGCGATGAGGAAGGTGATGCCGCGCGCGCGTGGGGCGCTGAAGAACGCGGTGTCGGAGGGGGCGCGGCTGACTTGGCTGGTGTAGACGGTCTCGTCCCAGCCGAGCCCGGATCCCGGTACGAGGAAGACGAGTTGAACGATCGTGTAGACGCTCGCGACGACCGCCAGCCACAGGAGCCCACCATCGGCCGCCCAGTCCCGGCGGGCCGGCCGGCCCGTCTCTCGCAGGCCGGTCGCGACGGCCTTGGTCTGTGTCATGGCCCAAAGCTGCCTGGCCGGGACCTACCGGGCCGAAGGGACACGCCACGAGACGAATATTAAGAAATCGCATCTAAAACATACGATTCACTCGATGGGTGGGTATCCGGACACCGCTGTTGCCGTCACCTCACCCGGCCGGCGACGAATCCATCCGGCGACCACAACGTCTCGCCGGCGTTCGCCGCGGCGTGACGAGCCCCGCGTGCGGTCGCGAAGCTCTGATCCGTCGCTTGGACACACCGCACCGCCGCGCCGAGGATATGGGAGAGATATCCCCTTTCGTTGAGTGAGGACGCAGTGCCGATGCCGCAGCGCAACACGCGAGGATTCTCGGTCGGATATCTCGGTGCCGCGGTCGTCTTCGCGATCGGCATGCTGGGTACGACGCTGCCCACCCCGCTGTACGGGCTCTACCGCGAGGAGCTCGGCTTCTCCGAGTTCATGGTGACCGTGGTCTTCGCCGTCTACGCTTTCGGGGTCATCGCCGTCCTGCTGCTGGCGGGCAACGTCTCCGACCAGGTCGGCCGCCGGCCTGTTCTCTTCATCGCGCTCGGGCTCTCCGTCGCCAGCGCCGTGTGCTTCCTGTCCGAGGGTGGACTGCCCCTGCTGTTCGCGGGGCGCCTCCTTTCGGGCTTCGCGGCCGGGCTGTTCAGTGGCGCCGCCACCGCCACCGTGATGGAGCTGGCCCCGCCGGGCCGTGAGGGGCGCGCGGGGCTGGCCGCCACGGCGGCGAACATGGGCGGGCTGGGATGCGGTCCGCTGCTCGCGGGGCTCCTCGCGGAGTACGCGCCGCTTCCGCTGCGGCTGCCGTTCGCCACGGCACTGGGGCTCGCGATCGTGGGCATGGTCCTGACATGGTTCCTGCCCGAGCCGGTCGAACACCGGACACGGCGGCCGAGGCTGCGTCCGCAGGGCCTGAAGGTGCCGCCGCAGGTACGCGGGATCTTCGCGCCCGCGGCGCTGGCCGCATTCGCCGGCTTCGCTCTGCTGGGGCTGTGCACGGCGGTGACGCCGACATTCATCGCGACGACCCTCGGCGAGCCCAATCTCGCGGTGTCGGGCGCCACCGTGTTCTCGGTCTTCCTGGCCTCCACCGTCGGACAGTCCCTGATGAGCCGGGTGGGCGCGGCCAGGGCGCTGCCGGGCGGCAGCCTGGTGCTGGTGGCGGGGGTCCTGCTGGTGGGCACGTCCCTGTTCGTGGAGTCACTGGCGCTGCTGGTGGTCGGTGTGATCTGCGCCGGGCTCGGTCAGGGGCTGGCGTTCCGCGCGGCCATCACGGCCATCGGCGCGGCGGCGCCGCAGGAGTCGCGTGGCGGCACGATCTCGACGTTCTTCGTCGTCGCGTACGTCGGCATCTCCCTGCCGGTGATCGGGATCGGCGCGCTGACGCTGCTGGTGAGCCTGCGGGTCTCGGGGCTGATCTTCACCGGCTGCGTGGCGGTGCTGGCGGCGTGTGTCGGGTTGTACGAGCTCCGCGAGCTGCGGGTACGGCGGAAGGCCGGTGCGGGGTCAGACGGCTGAGGGGCCGGTGGACTTGGCACGGCGGCTCACCGTACGCGTGCCGCTCCCACGTAGAAGCCGCTTTCCTCGTTCGCCGGCGCGGGCGTGTCCTTGTACCACTCGGGGGCGCGGACCAGACCCGGCTCCACCAGGTCGAGCCCGTCGAAGAACCGCTCGACCTCGGCCCGGGTGCGGGGCCGCAGAGTGATACCGCCCGACCGGTAGGTGCCGGTGATCTTCATCGCCTGCTCGGGGTCCAGAAAGTCCGCGGTGCCGTGCGAGATGATCAGAAGGCTGCCGGACGGCAGGGCGTCGACGAGGGTGCGGGTGACGCCGTAGGGATCGTCGTCGTCCCCGAGGAAGTGCAGGACCGCGACGAGTGACAGCGCGACGGGCCGGCCGAAGTCCAGTGCACCGCCGGCGTGTTCGAGGACTTCCCGCGGCTGGCGTACGTCGGTGTGGAGGTATCCGGTGGCCCCTTCTGGCGTGCTCACGAGTAAGGCCTCGGCGTGCCGGAGGACGATCGGGTCGTTGTCCGCGTAGACGATCCTGGCGGCCGGGACGATCTTCTGCACGATCTGGTGCAGGTTGGGCTCGGTGGGTATGCCGGTGCCGATGTCGAGGAACTGGTCGATACCGCTCCTGGCCGCCCAGGCCACGGCACGGTGCATGAACTCCCGGTTGATCTGCGCCCCGCGCTGCGCCCCCTTGGCCAGTTTCTCCGCCAGCTCCCGGTCGACCGGGTAGTTGTCCTTGCCGCCGAGGTAGTAGTCGTACACCCGGGCGGGATGGGGCTTGCTGGTGTCGATCTGGGGCTTGGGGGTGCCTGAGGTCATACGCGGGATTATGTCATCCGGGACGGGGTCAACTCGCGTACGTTGTCGGCCTGTTCGCGACTCGGCGCACTCAGTTGACGGCCAGTCGGAAGACCTGCCGCGAGCCGCCGTCCGGGCCGGGGTCGGTCACCTCGGCGGGGCTGAAGCCCAGCCGCTCGTAGAAGACCCGGGCGCCGCTCGTGACCGCTCCGGGATGGTCGGCTCCGAAGGTGACCACCTCGACGGTCCCGGGGCCCGTGACGAACCGCTTCATCGCATCGGCGGTCAACGCAGCACCGACCCCTCGACCACGCGCACGCTCGGCGACGACGAGCCAGTGAAGGTGAAAGACCGGAGCGTCGGCCCCGAACAACAGACCGCCGAGCAGGGGCTGTTGCCCGTCCCGCTCCTGGTCGACGGCGACGAGAGCTTTCGAATCACGGATGTGCTCAAGGACGGCGCCGCTGAAACCGGGGTCGCCGACCATGGGCCCGAACCAGTGCTCCACCTGTCCGGCCAGGTGGAGATAGCCCGACAGATCTTCCTCGCGCGCGAGTCTTACGATCACGGGGGCATTCTGGCACCGCCCGGGAACCTGGCGCCCGGCGATGAGCGCGTTCGCCGCCCCTGCACGGGCGGCGCGTGAAAACGTACGGAGGTGACCACCTTCGTACCACCTCCGGCGACCGCCGCATGGGCGCACGAGCACGCGCGCCAAGGCTTCGAGGTCGTGTACTTCCGGCCCTCGGGCGACGGGCGGCACATCGTCGGGTGCACCACCGCCGTCGAGGACGGCCGGACCTGGACCGTGGACTACGACATCACCCTGGACGCCGACTGGGTGACCCGCCGGGCCGTCGTCACCGGGCGGTCCGAGGGCGGGACCCGCTCGACGGTGCTCCAGGCCGACGGCGAGGGCCACTGGCAGGTGGACGGGGCGGCGGCGCCCCAGCTCGACGGGTGTCTGGATGTCGATCTGGAGTCCTCGGCGATGACCAACACCCTTCCCGTGCACCGTTTCCGGCTGGCGGTCGGCGCCTCGGCGGAGGCCCCGGCCGCGTACGTGCGCGCGCTCGACCTCTCCGTCGAGCGGCTGGAGCAGGACTACCGGCGTGTCGCCGACGAGGGGTCGCGGCAGGTTTACGACTACTCGGCCGCCGTCTTCGACTTCCGCTGCCGGCTGGTCTACGACGAGGCGGGTCTGGTGCTCACGTACCCGGGGATCGCCACCCGCGCGGCGTAGCCGCACGCCTCATCCGCCTCACTGGAGCGGGAATTCCACCCCGTGTTCGCTCTCCGGGCGCGTGCCGAAGACACGCCGCTCGGACTCCTCGATCCGCAGGTCGTTGATGCTGGCCTCGCGGCGGCGCATCAGTCCGTTCTCGTCGAACTCCCACAGCTCGTTGCCGTAGCTGCGCCACCACTGCCCGCCGCTGTCACGGCACTCGTACTGGAACCGCACCGCGATCCGGTCCCCGTCGAACGCCCACAGATTCTTGCGGAGCGCGTAGTCGAGCTCGCGCGCCCACTTGTCGGTCAGGAACTCGACGATCGCCGGGCGACCGGTGACGAAGGTGTCGCGGTTGCGCCAGACGGAATCGACCGTGTACGCGCCCGCGACACGCTCCGGGTCCCGGGTGTTCCACGCGTCCTCGGCGGCCTGCACCTTCTTCAGTGCGGCGGCGCGGTCGAAGGGCGGTACGGGCGGGCGCGCGGTCATGGATCATCTCCTGAGAACGGTCATCCTCCAACGGGCTCGTAGCCTAGGGTCTGTCGTTTGGATCAGGCCGGATCAGGGAGCGGGGTCTGGTGCGTGCGATCGCAAGGCGGAGATAGGGAGACGACGCGGAGCGTCGGCGACCGACGACAACGCGGCGAGCGTGCGTGCCAGGGACCGCGAGCCCGGCAAGATCCAAACGACAGGCCCTAGCCACGTGATCCGCGGGCTCCACGACGACGCCACGGACCGGAAGCCGGGCGCCGTCGCGGGGTATCCGTCCGACGGGATCATGGCCGGATACCGACGGGCGGAGTTGAGGTCAGTAGACCGACAGGCCGTACACCGACAGCCACTCCATGATCGGCTGGTAGTAGGTGACCCCGCCCGACGAGCAGTTTCCGGTCGTGGCGACGATGACGCCCAGCGCGGTGGTCCCGGAGAACGCGGGGCCGCCCACGTCGCCGGGCTCGGAGCAGATGTTGGAGCGGAACAGGCCGCTCACCGTGCCCTCGGGGTATTGGATCGTCACGTTCACCGCCGTGACCGTGCCGCAGTGGACTCCGCTCACCCGGCCGGCGTGACAGATGGACTGGCCGACCGTCGGGTTCGCGGCGCCGGTGATGTCCTGCGCGCCGCCGGAGCCGAGCGTGACCTCTCCGGGGAAGACCACCGACGTACTTGTGTAGCGGATGAGCGCGTAGTCGTTGACCGGGAAGCTCGATCCGGCGGTGGTGCCGACGAACACGGTCAGGGCGGCGTCGGCGTACCAGTTGGTGGCGCCCTGCGCACAGCGGCCGGTCACCAGACCGTAGAAGGTGCTGCCGCTGCGGGCGTTGAAGCCCACGGTGCATCGGGTGCCGGTGCCGCTGTAGAGGACGTCGCCGCCGCGTACCTCAACCGCCTTGCTGCCGACGGCCGTTGAGGCGGCAGCCGGCGAGACGGTGGCGGTGAACCAGCCGAGCAGCAGGGTCAGTGCCGCGACGGCCGACGCGGCTGTGCGGAACGGTCTACGCGATGGTTTCCGCGACGGTCTTTCGGTGCGGAACAGCTTCATGTGCCCTCCCCGTTTCCCCGGTCATGACGTGTCATGCGCCTGCCATTGTGGGGTGACGGGGAAGGCCGCGTCAGTCGTAAAGAGGCCATTCGGCCGCGATCAGGCAGCCGCCTCCAGGTCGAGGAGTACGGACTTGGCGGCGGGGCCGCCCGCGTAACCGCCGAGCGTTCCGTCGGCGCGCAGCACGCGGTGGCAGGGGACGACGACGGGGAGCGGGTTGGTCGCGCAGGCCGTACCGACCGCGCGGACCGCCTTCGGGTTGCCGACGAGCCGAGCGACCTCGCCGTAGCTCAGCGTCCGGCCGTACGCGATCTCCGGGAGGTGACGCTGCACCAGTTGCCGGAACCCGTGGGAGAGCGACAGGTCCAGAGGCAGGTCGAATGTCCGGCGCTCGCCGCTGAAGTACTGGTCGAGTTCGCGCGCGACAGCGTCCAGGCGCTTGGGGGCGCGCAGCACCCGGGGGCTCAGGGTGGTGGCGAGGCTGTCGAGGACCTTGTCGTGGTCCTGGACGGTGAAGGCCACGCGGACGAGGCCCTTCTCGGTCGCGGCGAGCAGGAGGCGGCCGACGGGGCTGTCGACAACGGTGTACGCGACGTCCAGCAGGCCGTCGCGGGTCGCCGCGTCCGCCAGCCCGGAGCGCAGGCGGACGAGGGCCTCGGCGTCGGTGGCGTCGTCGGCGGCCCGGTCGAGGAAAGTGGGGATGTCCGGGCCGGCGGTGGTGTCCTTCATGGCGTTGCTTCTTTCAGGACGCGATCCGGGTCGCGATCGGAGTCGGGGTCGGGATCGCGGCCCGGATCGCGGCGCAAATCGGGGTCAGGATCCGGGTCCGCGAGGGTGGTTCTGAGTGCCTTGATGCCGTCCGACGCCGCGCGGCGCGCCGCTTCAGGGGTGCCGCCGACGATCTCGGCGACGTCCCGGTAGGGCAGTCCGGCGAAGTGGTGGTACGCCACCGCCTGCCGCTGCTTCTCGGGCAGCGCCTTGACGGCCCGCCAGAGATCACGGTCGCCCTCGCCCGGCAGCCCGACGGCCGAAGGGCGCTCCGGCAGGTCCGCGACAGGGACGGCGCGGCGCTGTCCGGCGCGCGTGATGTCGATGGCCTTGCGGTGGGCGATGGTCACCAGCCACGCCTCCACGTTGGCGTCGTCGGGCAGGTCCGGGTAGGCGCGCATCGCCGCGAGGAACGTCTCCGACCAGGCGTCGTCGGCGTCGTGGACGCCGACCACCGCCCGGCACACACGGAGGACGGTGGTCGCGTGCTCATCGACCACCCGCTCGAAAGGCTTCTTCATGTCCATCATTCTGTAGACGCCGGAGCCTTCGGGAACGTGAGGTCGGGGGGGGATTCCCGTGTACGGGCTCAGAAGAGTCTGGCCTCCTTGACGGCGGCGGGCTCCTCGATCTCCAGGAGCCGCTGCTTGCGCTTGAGGCCGCCGGCGAAGCCCGTGAGCTTCCCGTCGCTGCCGACCACCCGGTGGCAGGCCACGATGATGGAGATCGGGTTGTGGCCGACCGCCTGCCCCACCGACTGCGCGAGTGCCTTGCTGCCGAGCCGTTCGGCCAGTGCGCCGTAGGTCGTGGTCTCGCCGAACGGGATCTCCCGGAGCAGCGCCCAGACCCGCTCCTGGAACGCGTCCCCGTTCGTCCGCGTCGGCAGGTCGAACGTGGTGCGGTCGCCGTCGAGATACTCGCCGAGCTGGATCGCGGCCCGGGTGAGCAGGGCGTCGTCCTGGACGTCGACGCGTCGGCCGAGGCTCTCCTCGGGCGGCATGTACCAGTGGTGCGGGAAGTAGAGGCCGGTGATCGCGCCGCCCGATGCCACGACGGTCAGCCCGCCGAGGGACGTCTCGACGACCGCGTGACGGGTCTCCGTACGCGGGTCCATGTCGGTCTCCGTCGGCGCGTCGGCGCGCGTGTCGGCATGTGTGTCCGTAGGCGTGTCCGCGTGCGTTCCGGTGTCGTACATGGTCCCGGCCTTCCTCTCGTGCGACATCGTCTCTCACTGAGGAGACGCGTGGGAACGGCGATACGTGAGGTCGTGCTTTGCAGTGGTTTGACAGGGGGGATCCCGGCTGCGCTCCGTTGCCAGTCTTTCGACTTTCCGTGGACATTCAGCGCCGGAACGCTGCGAAAGCAGGTTTCCGATAGGGCCATGAGCAGCCATTTCGCGCCGCTGAAGTGCCGAAATCCATCCATCAAGGTCAACAGGCCCGCCCACCGAAACCTGCTCACACTCCGTAGCCATAAGGCCGGAACCGGACACCCATCGAGAAAGTTATTGTGATCTGGGGCACAGCTTCCGGCGCGTACGAGCCTCGAACGTTCCAAGCGCATGTCATGCCGATATCAACGACATGATCCACGGATGACGCAGATGAAAAACGCCCCCCAACCTCCCCTCCGCCCGAATCCGCCTCACACCAAAGACGTACATACGTTCGACAAATCGGGATGACCACTCTCCGTGATCGGTTGACTCTGGGGAAGCGCGAGCACTTAACTGCGAATCCCCACAACTGCCCCCCGCAACTGGAGAGTTCATGCGGACTCCCGGACCTGCTCGGTCCAAAGATTTCTCCTTGCCGCATTCGGTCATCGTGCTCAACCCCCTGCAGCGACCGTCCCCACGCCTGACCGTCTCCGCCGCCGCTTCCGGCGCGGTCGGTGTGCTGGAACTGCCCATCGGTGACCCCCGTGAAGTGGTCGATCTGCTCGACCGCACCTGTCGCTGGTCGTCCGCGCCGTTCGGCGTCCGGATACCCGAAGGCTGTTCGGCCACCGACGGTGAGCTGCCCGAACTCGTGGACACGGTGCTGCTGGCCGATCCCGCGCGGTCGCCCGCCGAGTTCGCCGGCCGCCGTGTACTCGCCGAAGTGACCAGCCTCGCCGAGGCGTTGAGCGCCGCCGACGCCGGTGCCGCCGGACTGATCGTGCGCGGGTCGGAGAGCGGCGGACGCGCCGGTGAGCTGAGCACGTTCGTCCTTCTCCAGCAAGTGCTCGCCGAACCCGCCCTCTCCCTGCCCACCTGGGCCTGCGGCGGTATCGGACCCCACACCGCCACCGCGAGCGTCGCCGGAGGCGCCGCCGGTGTCGTGCTCGACACCCAGCTCGCGCTGTTCGACGAGGCGGGGCTGCCGACCGAGCTCACCGGCGTACTGGCCGGGCTCGACGGCTCGGAGACGGTGCTGCACCACGGGATACGCGTGCTGCGCCGCCGTGGTCCCGGTGCCCCCGAACTCCCCCTGGACCAGGCCGAGTTCGCGTCAAGGATCGGCTCGGACGATCTCCGTGCCCAGTTCGTCCCGCTCGGCCAGGACGCCTTCCTGGCCGCGTCCTTCGCCGCGCGCTGGACCACGGTCGCCGAGGCCGTGCGCGGCATCGGGGCCGCCATGGCCGCCGCGTTCGCCGACGACGCGCCCGCCGCCGCGCTGGCCGCCGGATCGGCCGGCGCAAGTGCGCTCGGTACCCGACTGCCCATCGCCCAGGGGCCGATGACGCGCGTCAGCGACGAGCCCGCGTTCGCCGCCGCCGTGGCTGACGGGGGCGGTCTGCCGTTCCTCGCCCTCGCGCTCGCGAACGCCGACCGGACCCGCTCGATGCTCGAACGCACCCGCGACGCACTCGGCGACGCCAAGTGGGGCGTGGGAGTGCTCGGTTTCGCCGATGAGTCCATCAAGGCGGCCCAGCTCGACGTCGTACGGGAGTTGAGGCCCACGCACGCGATCATCGCGGGCGGCAGGCCGGCCCAGGCGGCGGCGCTGGAGGCGGAGGGCATCACCACTTTCCTGCATGTGCCGTCGCCGGGGCTGCTGCGTCAGTTCCTGGCGGCGGGCGCGCGCCGGTTCATCTTCGAGGGCGCCGAGTGCGGCGGCCACGTCGGGCCGCGCAACAGCTTCCCGCTGTGGGAGGCGCAGACCGAGGTGCTGCTCGACTTTCTCGCCGAGGCCGGCTCCGAAAGTGCCGAGGCGGCGGAGCGGACCGCCGGTGAACTGACGGTGCTCTTCGCCGGTGGCATCCACGACGAGCGGTCGGCCGCGATGGCCGCCGCGCTGGCCGCCCCGCTGACGCGCGCCGGTGTCGCGTTCGGCGTACTGATGGGCACGGCCTACCTGTTCACCGAGGAGGCGGTACGCGGCGGCGCCATCCAGCCGCTCTTCCAGCGCCGGATCCTGGACGCGGAGCGGACCGATCTGCTGGAGACGGCGCCGGGCCACGCCACCCGCTGCGCGCGCAGCGCCATCAGCACGGACTTCGCCGCCCTCAAGGACGAGCTGCGCGAGCAGGGCGTCCCCGACCGGGAGATCTGGGAGCGCCTTGAGCGCTTCAACGTCGGCCGGCTGCGGCTCGCCAGCAAGGGCATCGAGCGGGTCGGCGACGAACTGCTGGCCGTGGACGAGACCCGGCAGGCCGACGAGGGCATGTTCATGGCCGGTGAGGTCGTGGTGCTCAGGGAGGCCGTGACCACTGTCGCCGCGCTGCACGACGCGGTGAGCGAGGGCGCGGCCGGCCGGCTGCGCGCGAGGGCGGGGGAACTGCGCGCCCCGCTGGGCATCGGCGCGGCCGAGGAGCGGCCTGCTCCCGAGCCGCTGCGGGTCGCCGTGGTCGGGATGGCCGGGATGTTCCCCGGCGCACCCGATCTGGCGGACTTCTGGGCCAACATCCTCGCGGGCAAGGACTGCGTCACCGAGGTCCCCGCCCAGCGCTGGGACCAGGAGCGCTACTACGCCCCTGACGGCGACGGCGAACGCACCCCGTCGCGCTGGGGCGGCTTCCTCCCCGAGATCCCCTTCGACCCGCTGCGTTACGGCATCCCTCCGGCCTCGCTCGCCGCCGTGGAACCCGTACAGCTCCTGGCGCTGGAGGCCGCGCGGCGCGCGCTCGCCGACGCGGGGTACGACGCGAAGGGCACGGACCACGCCCGTACGTCGGTGGTGTTCGGCGCCGAGGCGGGCAGCGACCTGTCGAACGCGACGACGCTGCGTACGGTACTGCCCGGCTACATCGGTACGATCCCGCCGGCGCTCGACGAGCAACTGCCCCGGCTCACCGAGGACTCGTTCCCGGGCATGCTCGCCAACGTCATCGCCGGGCGCGTCGCCAACCGTCTCGACCTCGGCGGCGCCAACTACACCGTCGACGCGGCATGCGCCTCCTCCCTCACCGCGGTGGACGTCGCGTGCAAGGAACTGGTCGCCGGCACCAGCGACATGGTGCTGTGCGGCGGCGCCGACCTGCACAACGGCATCAACGACTACCTGCTCTTCTCGTCCGTCCACGCGCTCTCCCCCACGGGCCGCTCGGCGACCTTCGACGCCGCCGCCGACGGCATCGCTCTCGGCGAGGGCGTGGCCTGTGTGGTCCTCAAGCGGCTGGCGGACGCGGAGCGGGACGGCGACCGGGTGTACGCGGTGATCGACGGAGTGGGCAGCGCCAGTGACGGGCGCGCGCTCGGTCTGACCGCACCGCGTCCGGAAGGCCAGCACGCCGCGCTCACCCGGGCCTACCGCAACGCAGGTGTCTCGCCGGCCGATGTGGGCCTGGTCGAGGCGCACGGCACGGGAACCGTCGTGGGGGACCGGACCGAACTGGCCACGCTCACCGAGGTGTTCACCGACGCCGGTGCGGAGGTGGCCAGTTGTGCGGTCGGCTCCGTCAAGTCCCAGATCGGGCACACCAAGTGCGCGGCGGGTCTGGCCGGACTGATCAAGGTCACACTCGCGCTCCACCACGGTGTGAAGCCGCCGACCCTGCATCTGAAGCAGCCCAACTCGGCCTGGCGGGCGGAGAGCAGCCCGTTCGTCTTCCACACGAAGGCGGCGCCCTGGGCGGTGGAGCCCGCGGAACGGGTCGCGGGGGTCAGCGCCTTCGGATTCGGCGGCACCAACTTCCATGTTGTTCTACGCGCGTACACACAGGCGCCACCTGCGCATTCCCTGGACGCGTGGCCGGCCGAACTGTTCACGTTCCGGGGCCAGGACGCCGAGGCGGCCAGGCGGTCGGTCCGGGCCCTCGACGAGCTGTTGCGCAAGGGCGGCCGGTGGAGGCTGCGCGACTACGCGCGTAGCGCCGCACGGCGGAGCGACCGGGCGGCGGTGCGCGGTGAGCGGATCTGGATCGCCGTGGTGGCGGACAGCCTCGACGTACTGCCCGAACTGCTGAGGCGCGCGGCCGAGGGTGAGCACGCGCCCGAGGCGGGGATCCACGCGGCGGACGGCGTCGACGGCGCGCCGGGCGCCGGGGCGTCCCGTACGGCCGACGGGAGTGCCGGTGACGCCGAAGGGAAACTGGCGTTCCTGTTCCCCGGGCAGGGCAGCCAGCGTCCGGGCATGCTCGCCGAACTCTTCGTCGCCTTCCCCGAGTTGCAGCGCTATCTCCAGCTGGGCTCGCGGTGGACCGGGATCCTCCACCCGCCGGCCGCCTTCGGCGAGGAGGGCAAGGCCGGGCAGCTGGCCCGTATCACCGACACGGCCGTCGCCCAGCCCGCGCTCGGCATGGTCGAGCTCGCCGCCGCCGATCTGCTCGCCTCCCTCGGCGTACGCCCGGCCATGGCGGCGGGCCACAGCTACGGCGAACTCGTCGCGCTCGGGGTGGCCGGGGCTCTCTCCCCGCAGGACGTCATCACCGCCAGCGCCGAGCGCGCCTCGGCGATCCTGGCCCGCACGGCGGGCGGCGACCCCGGCACGATGGCGGCCGTCACCGCGTCGGCCGAGCAGGTGGAGGAGGTACTGCGGCTGGCCGGTCTGGGCGGGGAGGTCGTGGCCGCGAACCGTAACTCACCGACGCAGACGGTCATTTCGGGCCCGACCGAGCAGGTGGATGCGGCGGTCGCGCGCCTGCGCGACGCGGGCCACCCGGTCAAACCGCTCCAGGTGGCCTGCGCCTTCCACAGTCCGCTGCTGGCCGGTGCGGGTGACGCCTTCGCCGAACGGCTCGACGCGCTGACGGTGTATCCGCCCGCGTTCGACGTGTGGGCCAACCGCACGGCCGAGCCGTATCCGAGCGACCCCGCTGGGGTACGGGCGGGGCTCGCCGCCCAGATCGGCTCGCC
The DNA here is from genome assembly GCF_042714995.1 of Streptomyces sp. NPDC058665. NCBI lineage: Bacteria > Bacillati > Actinomycetota > Actinomycetes > Kitasatosporales > Streptomycetaceae > Streptomyces > Streptomyces sp. NPDC058665. The sequence goes on along the minus strand of NZ_JBHXRX010000092.1, from coordinate 687 downwards.
GGTCAGGTTCGCCGAGCAGATCGAGTCCATGTACGCCGCCGGTGCCCGGGTCTTCGCCGAGGTCGGACCCGGCCGGGTCCTCAGCCGGCTGGTCTCCGCCGTCCTCGGGGACCGTCCCCACCGGACGATTCCGCTCGACGGCGGACGGGCCGGCGCGCTGAGCGGCTTCCTCACCGCCCTCGCCCAACTCGCCGTCAACGGGGCCGACGTCCGCACCGGCCGGCTCTTCCGCGGCCGGGACGCCGTCGACCCGGAGACCGCGGTCGCCGGGCGGAGCCCCGGCTGGACGGTGGACGGCCAGCTCGTCCGGCTCGCCGACGGAACCATTCCCCCCCACGCCCTGCGCCCCGCTCGACCCGTTACGGAGCTGATCGTGCAGAACCAGTCCCCCCACTCCCCACACAGCGCGCCGGACGCACTCGTCGCCGAATTCCTGCGCACCAGCCGCGAGTTGGTCGCCGCCCAGCGCGACGTCCTGATGACCTATCTCGGCGGGCCCGGGGCGGGGGTCACCGTCCAGGCGCCATCCCCCGTCGCCTGGCAGCCCGCCGCCGTGGCCGCACCGACCGCGCCGTCGGTCCTCACACTGCCCGCCGCCGTGTCCCCCACCGCGGCGGCGGGCTCCACCACCACGGCCACCACCACAGCCGTCGCGGAGACCGGGCCCGCAGCCTCCCTGACAGGCCC
>NZ_JBHXRX010000091.1:0-25364 GCF_042714995.1 Streptomyces sp. NPDC058665 | reverse complement strand
GCGACAGCGACCGGGTCACCGAGGCGGCGGGCCAGCGTCAGCAGCTCCAGAGTGGGCTTGCGGACGGCACCGTCCACATGATCGACATAGACGAGAACTTCAGCCATGGGAATGGATCTCCTTGCGGATTACGAAGTCTGAGGGGCGGTCAGGCGGATGAGCCTTAGATGAACTTCTGGCTCGCGAGGAACTCAGCGAGCTGCTTGCCGCCCTCGCCCTCGCCCTCGTCCTTGGCGATCGTGCCCGCCGTACGGGCCGGACGCTCAGCAGCCGACTCGACCTTCGTCCAGGCAGCGGCGAGCCCGACCTCCTTCGCGTCGATCTCCAGGTCGGACAGATCCCAGGACTGCACTGGCTTCTTCTTCGCCGCCATGATCCCCTTGAACGACGGGTAGCGCGCCTCACCCGACTGGTCCGTCACCGACACAACGGCCGGCAGGGAGGCTTCAAGCTGCTCGGTCGCCGCGTCACCATCACGGCGCCCCTTCACGGTGGAACCGTCGACCGACACCTCGGACAGCAGCGTCACCTGCGGCACACCCAGCCGCTCCGAGAGCATCGCGGGCAGGACACCCATCGTGCCGTCGGTGGACGCCATGCCACAGATCACCAGGTCGTAACCGGTCTTCTCGACCGCCTTCGCCAGAACCAGCGACGTGCCGAGCGCGTCCGTGCCGTGCAGATCGTCGTCCTCGACGTGGACCCCCTTGTCCGCCCCCATCGACAACGCCTTGCGCAGCGCGTCCTTCGCGTCTTCCGGACCGACCGTCAATACCGTGACCTCGGCGTCGTCCGAGTCTTCGGCGATCTGCAACGCCTGCTCGACCGCGTACTCGTCCAGCTCGGACAGCAGACCGTCCACATCGTCACGGTCAAGCGTCAGGTCATCGGCGAAATGCCGGTCACCCGTGGCGTCGGGCACATACTTCACACAGACAACGATCCTCAAGCTCACTGAACGCCCCTTTACAGTGTTCGGTACTCAGTACCTGATTATGCATACTCAGTCTCATCCATGTGGTGGTGCCGTTGATCACATGGCAAGCATCACTCGCCACCCTCGACGAGGCGTCTCAGTGAGGGGAGCAAGGCGTCGATGTCCTGCCCGGTCCTGAACGCGACAACGGTGGTGCCGCCGGGCTCCGGCGGGGAACCGGGTGCCGGAAAGAGGGCAAGCACCTCGCGCATCGCCTCGTCCAGCTCGGCGACCGGGTCGGAGGACTCGCCCCGCAACCACCTGCGCAGCACGTGGTTGTGGGCGGCGACCACCGCCGCGGCCATGAGTTCGGCCCGTAGCGACGCCGACTCCGTCGGGTCCCCCATCCAGTCCGCGATGAACTCCCGGAACTGCCGCTGATAGCGGGCCACACTGGCGATCTCCCGGTCCCGAAGGGCCGCCACCTTGCTGGTGAGCGCGTATCGCCGCCTCGCCAGATCACCCTCATCGAGGTAGTGCAGCAGCACCAGCCGCACCGCGTCCGACACGGCGACCAGCGCGGTGCTGTGACTGGAGGTCGCCAGCCGCTCTCTGATCAGCTCAAGCAGGCGGTCGTGGTCGGGAAAGATGACGTCTTCCTTCGACCGGTAGTGCCGGAAGAACGTCGTACGCCCGAGCCCCGCCCGCTCGGCGATGTCATCGACGGTCGTCTGCTCGTACCCGCGCTCGTCGAAGAGGGCGAACGCGGCGTCTGCCAGGCGGATCCGTGCAGGTGGCTTGCTCATGGCCGCTCATCCTTTACCGTCTCACCGTGTGAGCGCCACTTGCCCCACAGGGGGGCGGCGCTACTTCGAAGACACGGTGGCGCGGGACCCGGAGCGCTACGTCCGATACCGGGAGACCACCCAGCTTCTGCGCAGCCCCGAGTGGGCTGGGCAGTGACGAGGTCGTCTCCGCCGTCAAGGCGAACTGGGACGAGCCCGGTCAGGCCGTCGCCCCTCGCTGATCCTCCGATCGACAGCCGCGGGCAGAGATGAAGCGCCCCGACGCGATGTTCCACGCCGCCACCCTTTGGTATAATGGTATGACATTAATCGGACTGCCGAGAGGGGCCACGCAATGACGGGCGGAACGCTCATCGTCGGTGCCAGTCAGGCGGGTCTCCAACTTGCCGCTTCCTTGAGGCAGTTGGGAGACACAGCGCCAATCGCTCTGGTCGGTGAGGAGATCTATCCGCCCTATCGGCGACCGCCCCTGTCCAAGGAGGTCCTCGCCGGGTCGGCGGACTGGGAGTCGCTGAGCTTTCGGGCCCCGTCCTACTACGCGGACGCCCGGATCGATCTCGTGAGCGGCGAGCGTGTCGCCGACGTGGCGCTCGCCGGCGCGGGGCGGCCGGGGTCCGGTGTCGCGACGACAGCGAGCGGGCGCACGCTGCCCTTTGACCGGCTGGCTCTCACTGTCGGTGCCAGGCCCCGGCGGCTCGGCGTCCCCGGGGCCGACCTCGACGGCATCTGCTATCTGCGTGATCGAGACGATGCCATGAACCTGCGTACGCGTCTCGGCGTCGCGTCCCGCGTCGTGGTCGTCGGCGGCGGCTTCATCGGGCTTGAGGCGGCGGCCGTCGCCCGTGCGCTGGGGAAGGAGGTCACCGTGGTCGAGGCCGCCGAGCGGCTGATCCCCCGGGCCACGGCGCCCGTTGTCTCGGACTTCTACCGCCGGGCCCACCGGCGGCGCGGCACCCGGGTGCTGTTGTCGGCCGCCGTGTCCGGCTTCGACGGCGGCTCAGGGCGGGTGGACACGGTATGCCTCTCCGACGGCACGAGACTCCCTGCCGACCTCGTGCTCGTCGGGGTCGGTGTGGTCCCCCGCACCGAACTGGCCGAGCAGTTGGGGCTGGACTGCGACCAGGGCATCGTCGTTGACGCATACGCCCGCACGAGCAATCCCCTCATCGGCGCCGCCGGGGACTGCACCGTGCAACCCCACCCCACGACGGGGCTGGGCCGGGTGCGGCTGGAGTCCGTGCAGAACGCCGTCGCCCAGGCCACCGTCGCCGCCGCCTCACTCCTGGGCAGGCCCGTCCGGACGAGGACGGTGCCCTGGTTCTGGTCGTACCAGGGCAATCTCAGACTGCAGATCGCGGGCTTGTCGACCGGCTACGACGACCATGTCGTACGTGGTGAGCCGGACAGCGAGCAGTTCTCCGTCCTCTATTACCGGGAGGGTGAACTCATCGCCGTGGACGCCGTGAACAACCCCGCCGACTACATGACCGTGCGCAAAGTGCTCGGTGAAGGGGCGACCATCCCGTCGGGCAGCGCGGGCGACTTCGGGACGCCGTTGAAATCCCTCGTGGTCGCCGGCACGGGCGTGGTGCCGTCCTGCTGACGGGCAGGGCGCCGCGCTCGTACGACGGAGGCGTCAGGCCCGAGGGCCTCACGCCTCCTTTTCGTCTTCACGCGTTTCCCGGCTCAGATGACCGCCGCTTCCAGCGACTCGGGAGCGAACAGTTCCTCGGGCTCCAGCAGCCGCTCCGACAGGCCCTGTTCATGGTGGTAGCGCAGGAACGTACTCAGCGCGTCCCGGTTGCCGTCCATGCCGTAGGACCAGTAGTCCTTGCCCAACAGGCTCCGGGCTTCTTCCAGTTGGGGCGTCAGCCAGGGCAGCATGAACCGTAGCGCCGAGGTGTCGTAGAGATTCTCGTACGCCGCGTCCTTCGCCGCGAGCAGCGCCTTGTAGAGCGACTGGGCAACCCAGCGGTGACGGTCGTACACATCGCGCCTGACCACCACCACATGCATGATCGGAAAGATCCCCGTCGCCGCGTAGTACTCCTTCTCGGCGGCCACGACGTCCGGGAACACCCTGCGTACCCGGGGGTCTCCGGCGACGAACGGGCTCGGCACCCGGGGGGTGCATAGCGCGTCGATCTCGCCCTGGGCGAGCATCCGGGCGAGCGTCTTGTCCTCGGGGATACGGCTGACGCGCAGGGAGCCGGGCAGGTCGACGCCGGCCTTCTCGATTCGCCCCGGCGTCTCCTGCCCGCCGGTGAGATAACTGACCGAGTCGAACGGCACCCCGTGCCGGTCCCCCAGGATGCCCCGCATCCACACACAGGCGGTGAGCTGGTACTCCGGGGTGCCGATCCGCTTGCCCCGCAGGTCCTCCGGAGTGTGGATGTCCGCGTCGGTGTGGCAGTAGAGCGAACCGTGCCGGAACATCCGCGAGGTGAAGACGGGCAGGGCCACGAAGGGTGAGGGGGCGGCGCGCAGTGACAGGACGTACGAGGACAGCGACATCTCCGCCGCCTCGAACTCGTGATGCCGCATCATCCGGAAGAAGGTCTCCTCGACGGGAAGCCGCAGATACGTCAGCTCGATACCGTCCGGGCGGACGGTCCCCTCCTCCAGGGCACGCGTGCGGTCGTAGTCGCCGCAGGCGAAGGTGAGTCGCAGTCGTGTCATGGGGTGCGGTTACCTGCCTTCCGCCGTCAGTAGGGCGTCCAGACGCGGGTAGACGCGCCGGGCGTTGGCCTCGAAGACCTTGTGCCGTTGCTCGCCGGTGAGCCCTGCCCGGTCGATGTACCGCTTGGTGTCGTCCCAGGCGATGCCCGTCTCCGGGTCGACGCCGCGCACGGCGCCCAGCATCTCCGAGGCGAACAGGATGTTGTCGGTGTCGACGACCTTGTGCAGCAGTTCGATGCCCGACTGGTGGTAGACGCAGGTGTCGAAGAAGACGTTCCTCATGATGTGCTCCGCCGGGTCGGGCCGGCCCAACCGCACGGCCAGCCCACGGTAGCGGCCCCAGTGGTACGGCACCGCCCCGCCGCCGTGCGGGATCACGAACCTCAGCGTCGGGAAGCGGGTGAACAGATCACCCTCGACGAGCTGCATGAAGGCCGAGGTGTCCGCGTTCAGGTAGTGGGCCCCCAGCGCGTGAAAGTTGGGGTTCCGGGAGGCCGACACATGGATCATCGCGGGCACGTCCAGCTCGACCATCGTCTCGTACAGGGGGAACCAGAACGGGTCGGTGAGCGGCGGCGAGGTCCAGTGGCCACCGGAGGGATCGGGGTTGAGGTTGCAGCCGACGAAGCCGAGCGTCCGCACACAGCGGCGCAGTTCGGCCCTCGCCGCGTCGAGCGTGCCGCCGGGAGTCTGCGGAAGCTGGCACACGGCGGCGAAGTACTCGGGGAACAGCCCCACCACGCGGTGGACGAGGTCGTTGTTCGCGCGCGCCCACTCCTGCGCGGTGGCCGGATCGGGCACATGGTGCTCCATCGCCGACGCCTTCGGCGAGAAGAGCATGAAGTCGCCGCCACGCTCGCGCAACAGCTTGAGCTGGTTGCTCCCGACGCTCTCACGAATCGCGTCGTCGCTCAGGACGGCGGGTACGGGTGCCGGCAGTGCCGGATCCGCCAGGCGGGCCAACTGGGCGTCACGGAAGGCCTGGTGCTGCGGTGGGGCCGTCGTGTAATGGCCATGGATGTCAATGATCACCGAGGGACTCCGCGTGGTCGACGTAGGTGAGTCCCTTGCGTGCGAGCCGCTCACGCATCGCGTTGACATCGAGGCCGAGCTCGCCGTCGGCGTAGCGCTCGCGGGAGGCCGCCTCCTTCTCCGTACGGGCGCGTGACGCCTCCAGTACGCCTGCGGCGCGCAGCCGGGGCACCACCACGACTCCGTCGTCGTCGGCGACGATCACGTCGCCCGGCTCGATGTGCTGACCGGCGCACACGACCGGGGTGTTCACATCGCCGAGGGTTTCCTTCACCGTCCCGAACGCGCTGACATGCCGCGCCCAGACGGGGAAGGCCATCCGCCGAAGGTCCGCGACGTCGCGGCAGCCGGCGTCGATGATCAGTCCACGGACGCCCCGCGCGGCGAGCGCGGTGGCGAGCAGATCACCGAAGTAGCCCGCCTCGGACGGGGAGGTGGGGGCCACGACGAGGACATCGCCTTCGCGGCACTGTTCCACGGCCACATGGATCATCCAGTTGTCCCCGGGAGGCACCCTGACGGTGACCGCGGTGCCCGCGATGTGCGCTCCCGCCCAGACGGGCCGCAGTGCGGGGTCGAGGAGCCCCGTACGTCCCTGGGCCTCATGGACGGTGGCGACGCCGTAGCCCGCGAGGTCGTCGGTGATCGCACGGTCGGCGCGGGGCGGGTTGCGGACGACAGTGCTCATACCGCCGCCCAGGGCAGCAGGGACACGTGCACGGCGTCCTCACCGCTCTCGCCGCCGACGGTACGGATGGCGCGGTCGGCTTCGGCGAGGGAAAAGCTGTGCGTGCTCAGCTTCTCCAGCGGGAAGCGGCCCGACGCGATTTGTTCCAGGGCGAGTTCGCAGGAGCGGTAGCTGTGGCCGCGGGCGCTCTTGAGGGCGATCGACTTCTCCGTCAGCTTCTTCAGCGGGAAGTCGGGGAACGCGGCCAGCTCACCCTGGACGACCATCGTGCCCTCGCGCCGCTTGAGCGCGTCGATGCCCAGCAGGACGGGTGCGGTGCCGGCGCCCGCGGTGCAGTCCAGGACGACGTCGACGCCCCGGCCGCCGGTGAGCTCCAGGATGCTGGCCAGCGGGTCCTCCCGCGTCACGTCGATGACGTGGTCGGCGCCCAACTCCTGTGCGAGGGACAGGCGCGCGGCATCCTTCGTGGTGCCGGTGACGATGATGAGGGAGGCGCCCGCCTGCTTGCAGGCGACGACCTGTGACAGGCCCTGCTGGCCCGGCCCCTGGATGAGCACGGTGGAGGCGTATCCGACGCCCGCGGTCACCAGTGCCCACTCGATGCCGTTCGACAACGGCGTGACCAGACCGGCGAGTTCGGCGGAGACGCCGTCGGGCACACGGTGGGTGACCGAGTTCCACGGCAGGTAGAGGTACTGCGCGAAACCTCCCCACAGATGGTGTTCGTTCTCCGCCGAGGTGTACCCGTAGCGAAGGGCTTCGGGGTTGGTGCGCCAGTCGGTGGTCTCGCAGTGGCGGTACTCGCCCTGGTGGCACCACTCGCAGCGGAAGCAGCCGACGTAGTGCTCGACGAAGACGCGGTCGCCGTCAACGAGCCCCTTGCGCTCGGAGAACGCGCGGCCCGCCTTGGCGATGACACCCACGTTCTCGTGCCCCATGATCACCGGGTCGGTGAACGGCGGCTTCGCGTACATCTTCACGTCGGTGCCGCAGATGCCGGCGACCTCCACCTTCAGCAGGGCACCGTCGTCGGGTATGTCCGGCATCGGGAACTCCCGCAGCTCGGTGTGGCCGGGGCCCGTCCGTACCGCCGCGAGCACTTGCTCCGCCATGACTTCTCCTCACGTTCGGGGCTGTCCACCCGGACGACATCATATGGACTGATGGACTAACCATGCTACCTTTCGACCATGGCCGTACCTCACCTCAGGACAGTGACCCGCACCCAGGGCGACAACGAGGCCCTCAAGACAGGGGCGGTGACGCCCCGCGGCTTCCGCTTCGACTTCGAGGAAGTCCCGGTCCTCGTCCACGCGTTCCGGCGCATGGTCCGTGGTCTGGAGTTCGACGTCAGCGAGATGGCTCTGACCACCTATCTCGTGGCGAAGGCGCACGGAGCGCGCTTCACGGCCGTGCCCGCCTTCCTGGTCCGCGGTTTCCACCACGGCGCGATATTCCACGATCCCGCCTCCGGCGTCCGCTCCCCCAAGGACCTGGAGGGCCGCAAGGTCGGCGTCAGCCGCGGCTACACGGTGACCACCGGCGTCTGGGCCCGCGCCGTGCTCTGGGAGGAGTACGGCGTCGACCTCGACAAGGTGACCTGGGTGCTGTCGGGCGACGAGCACGTGGCCGCGTACCGGCCGCCGGCGAACGTCATACCGATGCGATCCGGCGATTCCCTCGACCAGATGCTGGTCCGGGGTGAGCTCGCCGCGGTGATCGGACCTGAGCCGGATGTGCCGTCCGTGGCTCCGCTCATCCCGAATCCGCGGGAGGCGGGCCTCACCGCTCTGCGCGAGCGCGGTTTCTACCCGATCAACCATCTGGTGGTCATCCGGGACGAACTGCTGGAGGAACGGCCGGAGTTGGCGGCCGACGTCTTCGACGCCTTCACGCGCGCCAAACAGCTGTACGTGGAGCGGCTGCGCGCCGGGAGCATCGAATCCCCGGGCGCCACCGACGTGATGTACCGCCAGGTCATGGAGGTGACCGGCGGGGATCCGCTGCCGTACGGGATCGAGCCCAACCGCGCCGTACTGGAGGAGCTCATGCGGCACGCCGTGGACCAGCGGATCCTCGAACGGCCGCCGCGTATCGACGAGTTGTTCGCCGAGGCCACGCGCACGCGGAGCGCCTGACCGTACCCGCGCTCCCGGGATCGCCGCACCGGAGCCGCCCGCCGAAGGGACCCATATGCGTATCGCCATCGCCGCCGACCACAACGGTCTCGCCCTCAAGTCCCGGCTCACCGCCTGGCTGACGGAGCACGGCCACACCGTCGACGACCGCGGCAGCCACAGCGAAGAGACGGTCGACTACCCGCCGCTGTGCGCGGACGTCTGCCGGCGGGTGACCGGGGGCCTCGCCGACCGCGGCATCGTCATCGGCGGAAGTGGACTCGGGGAGACCATCGCCTGCAACAAGATCCGCGGTATCCGGGCAGGTCTCTGCCACGACGTGTGGAGTACGGAGATATCGCGCGGCAACAACGACTCCAACGTCCTTGTCCTCGCGGCGAAGGTCCTCTCGGGAGAGAGGTCCGAGGACGTCGCGCGCACATGGCTGACGACACCGTTCAAGGGCGGCGTGCACGAACGGCGGTTGCGGCAGATCGCCGTACTGGAAGAGGGGTGACGGGCACGGCCGAAAGGCTCTGCGGCGGCGGAGACCGACAAGCCCGGGAGGCGCTGCCGCGCCTTCCGGGCTTGTTTCCCTACGCCGTTGAACCGTGATTCCTACGGCACTGCCGAGAGGAACTCCATGATCCGTGCCGGCACCGACGCCTCGGTCTGCCGCGCCACCGGCATGTCCCAGTACTCGCTGCGCGGGAGGCACTCCTGGAGATACCGGGCGGCGGACGGTGCGTGCGAGGTGTCCTGTCCGGGCACGATCAGTGCCGGCACGTCGAGCCGCAGCAGGTCTTCCGGTTCGGGTCCCGGCACCGTGTCCCGGTCGAACAGCAGCCGTACCATGCCGCTCACCGTGACCCGATAGCGACCGGGATCGGTGCGTACGTAACTGTCGGCGAACCGCGCGTCGCGGCGGATCACTTGGGCCCAGGGCCCGACACGGGGATCCTTGGTGAAGCCCGCCTCCGATCCCCGTACCAGCGTCACGACCCCTTCCAGACCATGCTCGTCCGCGAAGGCGAGATGGCGCTCGAACCGCTCGTGCTGCTTCATCCGGTACTTCACGCCTCCGGCCGGCGAGTACAGGACCATGCCCCGCACGCGCTCGGGGTGGGCCACCGCGACGGCCGCGACGGTGGAGCAGCCGACGCAACCGCCCATGAGGTGTGCCCGTTCGATCCCGAGGTGGTCGAGCAGGCCGATCCCCTGCCGGACATAGTCCGCCCAGGAGATCCGCTCCAGCCGCCCGCCGGAACCACCCGACTCGCGCCGGTCGAAGGTGACACAGGTGAACTTCTCGGTGAGACGGTCCAGCAGACGCAGCCGCCGGTGGACACCCACGGTCCGCCAGCTCTCCAGGCTGGAGTCGAACCCGCCGGGCGAGAACATCAGCAGGGGCGGTCCCGAGCCGGTGACCTCGTAGCGCGTGGGAATCGCGTCGATGTCGACGGTGTGCATGGAAGGTGTTCCTCTCATGGGGCGGCGACCGCTCCGGATCAGTCCGCCGACGGAACGGGTACACCGCCGGCGACCTGGCGTGCGGCCCGCACGTCCCCGGCGTACGCCGTGATCGCGTCGAGCGTGATCCGGGCGACGTTGGCGTAGGTGTCCGGCGGATTGTCCAGAGCCGACGCCGCGTAGCCGATCGCCGCGTGGGCCATACGCATCCGCCCGTCGAGCCAGGGACCACCGCCGAAGCCGCCCACCACGGGGATGGACACGGCATCGGCCACGGCGGCGCCCACCACCGGACCGGAGTTGGTGAAGTTCAGCAACGCGGCGCCGGCCTCTTCGAGTTGCCTGGCCTCCGTGATCATGGCTTCACGCATCGCGGCCGGCACCTGGTCGGCGGCGGAGGGCACGGCGTTGTACTCGACGCCGTAACGCAGCGCCGTCTGCGGTGTGATCCCGAACTGGGCGAACACCGGAATCCCCGCGCGGGTGATCGCGGTGACGGCGCCGGGGAAGTCGGCGGCCCCGTCCAGCTTGACCAGGTCGACCCCGGCCTCCTTGACGAACCGGACGGCCGCCCGCACCGCGCTGTCCGTGCCTTCCTGCAGGGGGCCGAACGGGAAGTCGACACAGACCAGGGCCCGGTCGACGCCCCGCCGCACCGCCCGCGCGACGACGATCATCTCGTCCATCGTCACCTCGAACGGGTTGGAGTGTCCCCAGAGGTTCACCCCCACCGTGTCGCCGACCGAGACGAGATCGACGCCGGCCCGGTCCGCGATGCGCGCGATCTGGTAGTCCCAGGCCACCACTCCGACGATCTTTGTCCCTTCGTCCTTCATCCGCCGCAGATCGCGCAGCGTGACCCTGTCGGACATGTGCGGTCCTCCTAGACCCTGAGCGCGGTGAGCAGTTCGAAGGCGTCGCTCTCGTCGGCGGTCAACAGGAGTACGCGGGCGTACGGTCGCAGCGCCGCGACGGCGTCGTCCGCCCCGGAGCCGTCGCCCATCACCACGCCGGCCGTGGTGATGCTCCGCCGCCGGCAGATCCGGCCGATCGCCGCCGCGGCGGCCCGGCCACCGTCCTCGGTGGCGAGGACGACCACCACATCGGTACTGATCAGCGCCTCTTCCAGCGGGGTGATCCCGCCGTCGAGACCGTGCAGCAGGCCATCGGTGTCCCGGACGCCTTCCGCCGAGTAGAACCGGGCACGTGCCCAGGGCCACTCGGTGAGCCGGCGCGCGACGGCGACCGCCCTGGCATCCAGCGCGATGACGCGGGCGGCGCGGGCCGGGGCGATGGGTGCGTCGATCCGGAACCGGGACTCGCTCGCCGATGCCGCTCGGGCGCTCTCACTCAGACCCGTCGCCGCTGTCGTCGTCATGATCGTTGCCATGTCTCAGACCGACGACTGCGAGACGCCGGGATTCACCTTGACCGCGTCGCGGCAGGAGTCCAGGAACGACTCGGCCTGTGGCAGCACCACGGCCGCGGACCGTACCTGGTGGTGCTCCGGGTCGACGCCGGGAGGCGTGACGCGCTGGTCGCGCAGCGCGAGCGCGGCTTTGCGCAGTTTCTGGCGGGCCTTGATGATCCCGCTGTCGGCGGGCACGAGCCGTTCCTTGCTGCGGTCCACGACGGGACCCATGCTCTCCTGCAGCGAGGCGTCCTGCATGGCGATGCCGGCCACACCGGAGTAGGTCTCCCCGCGCTTCTGCGCCTCACGGTCCATCAGGTAGTCGTTGTCCATGTTGGCGACCGGCCGGTAGGTGCCGGGGATGGTCCGGGTGTGGACGCCATGGCCGTCGATCATGGCCTGGCGCTCGCTGCCGGTGAGGGCGCGCACGGGGTGATAGTCGAAGGAGTACGTCCAGCAGTTCTCGTCGTCGATCGGCACCCAGAAGTGGCCGTGCACGGGGTGGTCGCCGCGGGGCGGGACCATCGTGAAGGCCGGCATCACCCAGGGGGTGATGCGCCAGTAGTAGGTCCCCTCCTCGGCGTTGCGCCGGGCGCCGACGAAGAGTCCGCCGTCGCTGTCGGCGACCTCGAAGAACGGCTTGGTGTCGTTCATGTTGTACTCGTTGCCCTTGGCGCCCTTGAACAGCGGGTCGCTCTTCAGGCCGCCGGAGTGCAGGAACGTCACATGGCTGGAGTCGATGCCGCCCTCGAAGGCCTGCAGCCAGTTGCTCTGCTGCCAGCGCTTGGAGGTGTAGGTCTGCTCAGCGGGAACATGGACCCATTCGAACTCCGGCCGCGGGGGCTGGGTGGCCCTGTCTCCCATGTAGGTCCAGAGCACGTCGCCGATCTTCACCAGCGGGTACGACGTGAGCTGCACGTTCCGGCAGAAGCTGCTGTTGTCGGCCTCCGAGGGGACCTCGACGCACTGACCGGTGATGTCGTACTTCCAGCCGTGGTAGGGGCAGCGCAGGCCGGAGCCCTCGTTGCGGCCGAACCACAGGGACGCGCCGCGGTGGGCACAGAACTCGTCGATCAGGCCGTAGCGCCCCTCGCTGTCGCGGAAGGCGACCATGCGCTCCGACAGGAGCTTCACACGCACGGGCGGGCAGTCGTTCTCCGGGAGTTCCTCGGCCAGCAGCGCGGGAATCCAGTACTGGCGGAACAGCTCGCCCATCGGCGTGCCCGGACCGGTCTGTGTGAGCAGCTCGTTGATGTCTTTTCTGAGCACAGCCGTTTCCCTTTCAGGTACTGACCCTCCGGCGGGTCGTGAACATCGGTGCCGGACGGTGCGTCCGGGTTGCCCTTTTTCAGGGCTGGTCCGGGGGGATCTCGACGGTCAGTCCGCCGAGTTCCTGGGTGACGTCGATCTGGCACGACAGCCGGCTGGTGTCGCGCCGTTCGGCCACGGCCAGATCGAGCAGGTCGTCCTCCATCTCGCCGGGCGGGCCGACGAGCGGCGCGAACTCGGCGCGCACCCAGACGTGACAGGTGGCGCAGGACAGATTGCCGCCGCACTCCGCGACGATCCCGGGAACACCGTTCTTCACCGCGGCTGCCATGACCGAGTCCCCGGCCGTCGCGTCGACGGTGTGCTCGGGCCCGTCGGCGCCGACGAAGATCACCTTGGGCAAGATCCCAACTTCCTCTCGCGATCGGCGGAATCCATCACGAACGGACACGCCGATGGACCACACTCGCGCTGATGGTCTGTCCATTAGACCAGATGCGGTGAAGTGGAAACAAGACGCCGGAGGCGGGGTCACAATCGGCGGCATGCGCACCCTGATCCTGCTTCGCCACAGCGAGAGCGAATGGAACATGAAGAACCTGTTCACCGGCTGGATAGACGTCGACCTGACCGCGCGGGGCGAAGAACAGGCCCTGAGCTGCGGGAAAGCGCTCGGCGCCGCCGGGCTAGCCCCCGCCCGCGTACACACGTCCGTGCTGACCCGCGCAGTCCGTACGGGCACGCTGGCCATGGAGGCCGCCGGCCGTCCCTGGGTTTCCACGGCCCGGCACTGGCGGCTCAACGAGCGGCACTATGGCGCCCTGCAGGGCCGTGAGAAGTCGGCGGTACTGGGCGAGTTCGGCGAGGAGCGGTTCCGGCTGTGGCGCCGCTCCTACGACGCCGCCCCGCCGCCGGTCGCCGAAAACTCACCGGGGGATGTCTCGAACGACCCCCGGTACGCGGGCCTGCCCCGCGACCTCCTGCCGCGCACCGAGTCGCTCGCGGATGTCACCGCGCGCCTGCTGCCCTACTGGCACGACGCGATCGTCCCCGATCTGCACTTGGGGCACACCGTCCTGGTCGTGGCGCACAGCAATTCACTCCGGGCCCTCGTCGCGCATCTCGACCGGCTGACCCGCGAGGAGTTGCTGTCCTTGAACATCCCCACGGGCATGCCGCTGCGCTACGACCTCGGCGATGACCTGGTCCCGCTGGTCCGGGGCGGCTGTTACCTGGACCCGGACGCGGCGGCCGCGGCCGCCGACCAGGGCAGCGGACGACTCCGTACGCGTCGTTGACGCCCATCACCAGTGGACTTATGGTTCTACCAATTCCACCCCCCTTCATCCGTACCCATGCACGGTGCGTCACCGGAGCCGACCAGGAAGGGCCGCCCATGGCCAAGGATGCGATCGTCAACGACAACCTGGCGGCGAAGTTCGCCACCGAGAAGGACTCCCCCTACACGCGATGGGTCGCCGCCGAGGGGCTGGACATCATCGCCGCCCACCATGTGCCCGACCTGCGCACGGTCGAGCTGAAGCCGTGGGAGCGGCGCGGCGGCCGGGGCGTGTTCATCAACCACGAGGCCACCCGCACCTCGAACGACTGCTACGTCTGCGAGATCCCGGCGGGCGGGAAGCTCGCTCCGCAGCGGCAGTTGTTCGAGGAGATGATCCTCGTCCTCGACGGCCAGGGGTCGACGAAGGTCTGGAACGACGCCGGAGCCGAGGTCGCGTTCGAATGGCAGGCCGGTTCGATGTTCGCCATCCCGCTCAACGCCCACCACCAGCACTTCAACGGCTCCGGCGGCAGGACGGCGCGCTTCGTGTCGTCGACGAACATGCCGCCCGTCATCAACCTCTACGATGACGCCGACTTCGTCTTCCACACTCCGCGGGACTTCCCCGACCGTTTCGACGGGGAGCCGGAGTACTTCTCCCCCAGGGGCGAGCAAAAGGGCCTGCTGCTCGACACGAACTTCGTCGCCGACACGGTCAACCTGCCGCTGATCGAGGCGAAGGAGCGCGGGGCGGGCGGCGGACACATCCGCTTCGCCATGGCCAAGGGGTCGATGAACAGCCACATCTCGCAGTTCCCGACCGCGACCTACAAGAAGGGGCACCGGCACGGACCGGGCGCCCATGTCATCATCCTGTCCGGCGAGGGCTACAGCCTGATGTGGCCCGAGGGCGAGGAGCCGCGCCGCTACGAGTGGGGCCCCGGCACCCTGATCGTCCCGCCCAACATGTGGTTCCACCAGCACTTCAACACCGGGACCGAGCCCGGCCGTTATCTCGCCTTCAAGCACGAGGTGGTCTCGGTGCGCAACGCCCAGGGTGTGCCGAAGGCCTGGATCAGCCGGCGCATCGGCGGCGACCAGATCGACTACGCCGACGAGTCGCCGTACGTACGCGAGACGTTCCGCGACGCGCTCGCCAAGAACGGCATGGAGCCGCGAATGGACCCCGTCTACAGGACAGAGCTCGAAACGCTTCCCCCGAAGCCGGGCCCGTCCGCCACCGCCTGACATCCCGACGTCCGCGAAGGAGCGGAACCGTGCGGCACGCCGAAGAACACAACCCTGAGGACGAGGTGCGCACGGTCCACTCGGCCTACACCCCCGACCACGACCACACCCACGACGACGAGCCGGCCGGAACTTTGCAGGACAACCCGATCTGGCAGCAGGACAACGTCACGCTGCACAGCGTCGGGATGGACATCGGCTCGTCCGGCACCCAGGTCGTCTTCTCCCGTCTGCGTCTGCGCAGAACGGGAGAGGACCTGACGAGCCGATACCACGTGGTGCGCCGAGAGACCCTCCACCGCTCGCCGGTCGAACTCACCCCGTACGCCGACGCCGAGTACATCGACGCGGGCGCGCTCGGTTCAATCATCGACACCGCCTACCGCGAGGCGGCCGTGGACCCGGCCGACGTGGACACCGGTGTCGTCATCCTCACCGGTGAGGCGCTGCGCCGCCGGAACGCCGAGGTGATCGCGGGCATCCTTGCCGAGCGCGGCGGCGAATTGGTCACCGCGAGCGCCGGGCACCATATGGAGGCCATGCTCGCCGCCTACGGGTCGGGGGCGGCGAAGGCGTCGTTCGACACCGGGCAGCGCATCCTGAACGTCGACATCGGGGGCGGGACCACCAAGCTCGCCGTCCTCGACGGCGGGCGGGTCGTGGCGACCGCCGCCGTACACATCGGCGGCCGGCTCCAGGTGATGGACGACACCGGTCGCATCGTCCGTCTCGACCCGGCCGGCCGTGAGCACGCCGCGCGCGCCGGGTTCACCTGGAAGGTGGGTGACACCGCCCGCGACGACGAGGTGGAGCGGGTCGCGCAGTCCATGGCGGACGCACTGGTGGACGCCCTCACGGCCGATCCCCCGCCCGCACGCGTGCGGGACCTCTACCTCACCGGTCCGCTGGCGGACGCCGGCCCGATCGACGGGGTGATGTTCTCGGGCGGGGTGGCGGAGTACGTGTACGACCGGGAGCGGGCGCACTTCGGTGACCTCGGCCGTCCTCTCGGCCGTGCGCTGCGCCGGCGCGCAGACGCGGGCAGGCTCCCGTACGCCCTGCTGCCCGCCGGCGAGTGCATCCGTGCCACGGCGCTGGGCGCGTCGGAGTTCAGTGTCCAGCTGAGCGGCAACACCGGGCACATCTCGCATCCCGACGCGCTGCTGCCACGGCGCAATCTCCAGGTCATCCGACCCGTCTACGAACTCGGCGAGACGGTACGGTCCGAGGACATCGCCGCCGCGGTGCGCGGCCGTCTGCTCGCCCTCGACGTCGCACAGACGGGCGTGGACGTCGCCCTGGCCCTGTCGTGGAGCGGTCCGCCGAGCCACGAGAGGCTGCTGCCCTTCGCGCGGGGCGTCAGGGACGCGCTCACCGACCGCATGGCCGCGGGCAACCCCTTGTACGTCGTGCTCGACGGGGACGTGGCCATGACGCTCGGCCGGCTGTTGCGCGAGGAGCTGGGGGTCACGGCGGATCTGCTCGTCATCGACGGCTTGAGTCTGCGGGACTTCGACTACGTGGACATCGGGCGGGTGCGTTTCCCGTCGAGCACGGTGCCCGTCACCATCAAGTCCCTCGTCTTCGGAGACGACCCCCGCTGAGCGGCATAGCCCAGCCGTGTGAACGAACCGAACCCGCAAAGTAACAATGAAGTAAAGCTCTTGTCCGATGGTTAGACCATAAGACCGACCCTGCTGTTCTATGCAGGGCCCGAGCCGACGGAAGGTGACACCGATGTGCGATCACCGTCCGTCGGGCACTCGGACCGAAGCGAACCGCGGTCGCTTACCAGTCGGCTGACACCAGGCCGCCCCTCCCGGTGATCACGCGTTCGCCACCCCGGCGCACGCACCCTTCCCCCACCTGCGCTCTTCCGTCCGCTTGCGGACCTGTCCGCTTCCTCCAAGGAGTGTGCGATGCGTCATGGTGCTCTCCCCGCCGGCCTGTTGGCCGCCGGTCTCCTCCTCACCGCCTGCGGCGCCCCTCCGACGACGGGCGCGGCCGGATCGGACCCCGGCACGAACCCCTACGCCGAGTACGACTCGCTCACCGGCGCCGAGCGCACGGCCAAGCTGGTCGCCGACGCCCGGAGTGAGGGCGGCGTACTCGATCTCTACACCTCCAACACCGACATCCAGGACCTCGTCGACGGCTTCCAGAAGGCGTACCCGGGCATCAAGGTGCACGCCTTCCGGGCCAACTCCGAGACGGTCCTGCAAAGGGCCCTGCAGGAGAACCAGGCGAACAAGCCGCAGAACGACGTCATCGACACCAACGACCTCGAACTGCGGGCACTGGACTCCCAGCGGCTGCTCCATCCCTACAACGGCCCCGCCAAGGCCGGACTGAAGGAGGCCGCGAAGAATCTCGGCGGCTGGACGGCCGAACGCTTCAACGCCTTCGTCGTCGGCTGGAACACCAACGAGGTCAAGAAGGACGAGGAGCCCAAGGACTTCGCCGACTTCGCTGACCCGAAGTGGAAGGGCAAGCTGGCCGTCGAGGTGGGCGACTGGGACTGGTACGCGTCGATGCACACGTATCTGACCGAGGAGAAGAAGATGAACTCCTCGGACGTGGACGCCCTCTTCAGGAAGATCGCCGCCAACGTCAAGGTGACCAAGGGCCACACGGTGCAGGGCGAACTGCTCAGCGCCGGACAGTTCGGCGTCGCCCTCTCGGTGTACAGCCACACCATCGACAAAGCGACGGCGAAGGGCGCACCGGTGGCCTGGCGGCCCGTCGTCGAGCCGGTGATCCTGCGTCCCAACGGCATCGGCCTGATGACCAACCCGCGCCACCCCGCCGCTGCGCTGCTGTGGACCGACTGGGTCCTCAGCGACGGCCAGAAGATCATCGCGGATTCCCTGCGTATCCCCGCCGCCGAGACGGTGCCGGGCTTCAAGGATCCGATCCCCGCCGGCGCCACCACCTACAGCCTCTCCAAGAGCGCCGAGACCGACTCCAAGAAATGGAACGCCGACTACGACGCCCTGTTGCGCGGCGTTCCCACGGCGGGCTGACCCGCACATCCCTTTCGCCTCTTTCAGGAGAGCACCGCATGAGGACCCGTAACACCACCCTCGCCGTGGCCGGACTGCTGGTCGCCACCGTCACCCTCACCGGCTGCGGGGGCGCCATTCCGACCGCGTCCAACAGCAAGGCTCAGGACGTCTACGCGCAGATCGCGGAGCTGCCCAAGGACCAGCAAGTGGACAAGGCCCGGGAGCTGGCCGGCAAGGAGGGCAAGACCCTGTCCCTGTACACGTCGATGACGGCGGACATCGCGACGCCGGTCGCCAAGGCCTTCGAGAAGAAGTACGGCATCCGGGTCAGCGTCTTCCGCGGCAACTCCGAGACGGTGCTCCAGCGAGCCCTGCAGGAGGGTCAGGCCGGCAAACCGGGCGCCGACGCGGTGGAGACCAACTTCCTGGAGATGACCGCGCTGTCCGGCAACGACATGCTGATGCCCTTCAACGGCTCCGCGCTCGACAAGGTGGAGAAGACCGGCACGTTCGCGAACTGGACGGCGAGCCGGCTCAACGTCTTCCAGCCCGCGTGGAACACCGATCTGATCAAGCCCGGTGACGAGCCGCAGAGCTGGGAGGATCTGGCGCTGCCCAAGTACAAGGGAAAACTCACCCTTGAGATCAGCGACAGCGACTGGTACCAGAGCGTCACCAAGTGGTGGCTCGATCACGGCAAGAGCCAGGCCGAGGTGGACAGGCTGTGGAAAGCCATCGCCGCCAACGGCAAGGTCGCCAAGGGCCATACGACGATGATGCAGTTCCTCACGGCGGGCCAGACGCCGATGGAGACGATGAACTACACCTACATCACCGACCGGGCCAGGGCCGCGGGCGCCCCCGTCACCCATCTCCCCGAGAGCGGGGTGTCGAAGATACCCGCCTTCGCCCGGCCCAACGGTGTCGGCATGATCAAGGGAGCCCAGCACCCGGCCTCGGCCTGGCTGTTCTACCACTGGCTGCTGACCGACGGGCAGAAGGAGCTCGTCAAGCTGAAGCTCACCCCGTCGACGAAGGTCCCCGGCGACAAGAGCCTCAACGGGCTCACGCTCGCCCCCTTCGACGTGGAGACGCTCAGCTCGGACACCGGCACCTGGGACAAGAAGTACGACGCGCTTCTGCGCGGCGTCGACAGCGTGGGGAACTGAGGCCCATGACACTCGTACCCGCTCCCACCATGTCGCAGGACGACGGCCCCGGACCGGAGCCGGCTCCCGGCCCCTCGCCTGCCGCCCGCGCCACGCCCGGCCGCCTCACGCGGATGCTGCGGGGCCTGCTCTCCTTCCAGGGCCTGCTGGTCGGCGGCGCCGTTGTCATCGTCGGCTATCTGGCGATCGTGCCGCTGGGCTATCTGATCCACGACACGTTCCTGAGCGCCGACGGCACCGGTGTCACCTTCGGTGCGTTCTCCCGGGCCTACGGGGGCAACGCGCAGGCCGGCGACATGCTCCTCAACTCGATGTGGTTCGCGCTCGGTTCGGCGGCGCTCGCACTCGTCCTCGGTACGACCCTGGCGTATGTGCAGGTCCGCACGGACACGCCCTTCAAGGGGCTGTTCTTCGCGGCGTCGCTGGTGCCGCTCATCGTTCCCGGCATCCTCTACGCCACCGCGTGGATATTCCTCGGTGACCCGTCGAGCGGCATCCTCAACTCCCTCGTCTTCGAGCCCCTGTTCGGCTCGACACCGATCAACATCTACAGCGTCTGGGGCATGATCTGGGTCCAGGGGCTGCACCTGGCGCCGGTCGCCTTCCTGCTCATGGTCGCCGCCTTTCGCGCGATGGACCCCTCGCTGGAGGAGTCCGCCGCCATGTCGGGTGCGAACGGGCTGACCGTCCTGCGCCGCGTGACGGTTCCGCTGCTGCGGCCGGCGATGATCTCCGCGGCCCTGCTGATGTTCGTGCAGTCCCTGGAGAGCTTCGAAGTACCGGGCCTGCTCGGCCTCCAGAACGGCATCTACGTCTTCACCAGCCGTATCTACTTCGTACTGCGGGCCTACCCGGTCGACTACGGGGCTGCCGGCGCCTACGCCATCGGCCTGCTGCTGATCGCCGCGGCCGGCGTGCTGCTCTCCAGCTGGCTGCAGCGCTCCTCGCGCAGCTTCCAGACGGTGACAGGCAAGGCGTTCCGGCCCCGCCCCGTCGAACTCGGCCGCGCGCGGCCGTTCGTCGGCATCGCCGTGATCGTCTACTTCCTGATCACCGTGATCCTGCCGGTCGCCGTCCTGGTGTACGCCTCGATGCTGAAGTACTACGCGGCGCCGTCGCGCAAGACACTGAGCACGATGACGCTGGACAACTACCGTGCGGTCCTCGACATGCCGCTCGCGTTCACCGCGCTCAAGAACTCGCTCCTGCTCGGCGTGGGCGCCGCGACCGCGGTGATGGTCCTGACAGCCGTGGTCTCCTGGGTCGTTCTGCGGACCAAGGCACCGGGCAGGCGGCTGCTCGACCTCCTCGCCTTCACCCCCATCGTCATCCCCGGCCTGGTGCTCGGACTGGCGCTGTCCTTCGTGTATCTGCGGATGCCGCTGCCGATCTACGGCACGCTGCTCATCCTGCTCATCTCGTACTGCACCCGCTATCTGCCCTACGGCATGCGGTACTCGTCGGCGGCGATGGCCCAGATGTCACCGGAGCTTGAGGAGTCGGCCCATGTGTCCGGGGCCTCCTGGTTCCAGACCTTCCGCAGGATCCTGCTGCCCCTGATGAGCAGCGGCATCCTCGCCGGCTGGGTCTACATCCTCGTCGTGTCCTTCCGCGAACTGTCCAGCACGATCCTGCTCTACAGCCCCGGCAAGGAGGTGCTGTCGGTGCTGATCTGGGAGCAGTTCGAGAACGGCCAGTTCACCACCCTCGCCGCCTTGGGTGTCCTGATGGTCCTCCTGCTCGTCCTGCTCGTCTCCATTGCCTACCGCCTGGGCGCCCGCTTCGGGTTGCAGGGCGACTCCGCGAACTGACCGAAGGGACCTTCAGCGATGTTGACGGTCGAATCCCTCAAGAAGAGCTACGACGAAACAGCGGGACGCAAGGCCAGACGCCGCGACGACGACACGCGCACATACGCGGTCGGCGGGGTCGACTTCGAAGTGCACGACGGCGAGATGTTCACTCTCCTCGGCCCCTCCGGCTGCGGCAAGACCACCACCCTTCGCTCGGTCGCGGGCCTGGAACGCCCGACGGACGGACGGGTCACGCTCGGCGGGCGGGTGTTGTTCGACGCCGCCCAGGGCGTCAACGTCCGGGCCAGCCGGCGCGACTTCGGCATGGTCTTCCAGTCGTACGCCATCTGGCCGCACATGTCGGTCTTCAAGAACGTGTCCTTCCCCCTGGAGGTCATGCCCCGCACGAAGCGGCCCGGACGCAAGGAGATCGAGGAACGGGTCGCGCAGGTCCTCGACGTGACCGAACTCGGCAGCTACGCCGCACGCCCCGCCACCAAACTCTCCGGCGGTCAGCAGCAGCGGCTGGCCCTGGCCCGCGCCCTGGTGACCCATCCCGAACTGATGCTGCTCGACGAGCCGCTGTCCAACCTGGACGCCAAGCTGCGCGAGACGATGCGCTTCGAACTCAAGCGTCTCCAGCGGGAGTTGAACCTGACAGCGATCTATGTGACACACGATCAGTCCGAGGCACTGGTGATGTCGAGCCGGATCGCGGTGATGAACCAGGGACGCATCGAGCAGATCGGCAAGCCCCGCGAGATCTATACCAGGCCCGCCACCCGTTTCGTCGCCGAGTTCATCGGCACCTCCAACTTCCTGGAGGGAACGGTCGCCTCGGTGCAGGGCCAGGAGGTTCAAGTCGACACCGAGCACGGCCGGCTGGTGGCCCACGAGGTGGAGAAGCTGCCATCGGCCGGCGACACCGTACTGGTCTCGGTCCGGCCCGAGTGCGTCGACCTGTCCCGCGAAGCGCGCGGCAACGTGCCCAACGAGTGGTCCGGCAAGGTCCTCACCCGTGCGTTCATGGGCGATGTCGTCGACCACATCGTGGGCGTCGGCAAGCTGGAGATCCGCAACCGCTCCAACCCCAACCTGTCTATCCCGCCGGGCACAGAGGTTCATTTCTCCATCGCCCCGGACAAAGTCACCCTGGTCCCCGTCGACTGACCGATGCCGATACCCCGCGTACTGCGCAATCGCGACTTCGACCTCTACTGGGGTGGTGTCGTCCTGTCCCAGATCGGGGCCCGGGGCGCCATCGCCGCCAATCTCTACCAGGTCTACCAGCTCACCGGCTCAACAGCGCAGGTGGGACTGGTCGGCCTCGCTCAGGCGGTGGCGCTGCTGATCCTGTCACCGGTCGGCGGGATCTACGCCGACCGGCTGGACCGGCGCCGGCTGTTGCAGGTCACACAGGCTGTCGCCCTGCTGGTGTCGGCATGGCTCGCCGCCGTGACCCTCGCGGACGCCGCGACCGTGTGGACGGTGGTCATCTCCTCGCTGCTGGCGACGGCGGCGGCCACCTTCGACCAGCCGGCCCGGCAGGCGCTCATTCCCGCGCTGGTGCCGCGCGAACAGCTCGTCGAGGCGTTCGCGCTGCTCAACCCCTCGCGCGAGCTCGCGATCCTGGTGGGCCCCGCGTTCGCCGGCGTGCTGATCGCCTTCGGCGGGCCGGGGGCCGTCTATGTCTTCGACGCCGTCACCTACGCCGTACTCGTCGTTGTCCTCGCCCTGCTGCGGGTGCCGCCCCTCATCTCGGACGACAAGCACCGGTCGCTGCTGGAGAGCCTGCGAGAAGGTGTGCGCTACGTGGCACACCGCCCCGTGATCTGGCAGTTGATGGGCCTGGACATGACCGCCACGGTATTCGGTGCCTACCGGGTGCTGCTGCCTGCCTTCGCGGCGGACATCCTGCATGTAGGGGCGACCGGTTACGGGCTGCTGTCCGCCGCCCCGTCGGCCGGCGCGCTGATCGGTTCGCTATGGGTGTTCAGGCTCGTGCGCACCGCGCGCGCGGGGCGGGTCGTGCTGTGGGGAACCGCCGCCTACGGCTTGGCCGTGGTGGGGCTCGCCCAGTCACGAGTCTTCGTCGTGGCGATCGTCATGGCCCTCGCCCTGGGGGCGGCGGACGCCGTCGCGACCACCGTCCGCCATGCCGCCGTGCAGGTCGAGACGCCGGACGGGCTGCGCGGACGTGTCTCGGCCATCTACCAGATGTGCTCCCGGGGCGGGCCCGCGATCGGTGACTCCGCCATGGGGCTGCTGGCCGGGGCGCTCGGACCGGTCCTGGCCCTCACCCTCGGCGGCCTGGTGCCCGCCGCCGCCTCCGCGGCGAGCGCGGTACGCAGCCGCACCGTGCGCGAGTACAGCGTGCCCGGTCCCGAGCCCGCCGCCCCCTGACCCCTTCCCCGACTCCCGCGTTCCCCCGCTGCTTGTCTGGAGACACCGTGAGTACACATACGACGACCGAGGTCACCCACTACCACGTACAGAAACGCCGCCGCGCGGCCTTCATCGAGGAGTGGCGCGACAACCACCGCACGGTCGTCGCCCATGAGGACGTCGTGATGCACCCGACCGAACGAGGCAGCCGCGTCGGTGTCTTCGTCGGTGCCGACGGCGACCGGCCCACCCGCACCATGGACGCCCTCGCCCACGAGATGGACCCGGGAACGACGACCACCGTGCACCGGCACTCGTGGGACGCCATGGTGTTCGTCGTGGCGGGCTGGGGCTGGACCGAGATCGACGGCGAGCGCGTCGACTGGGGCCCCGGCGACTCGCTGCACCTGCCGGCCTGGTCCTGGCACCGCGGCGGCAACGACGGGGACACGACGACGCGTTACCTCACCTTCTCCGGTGAGCCGCTGCTGGAGACGATGGGGATGTCCGTCCTTGAGGACGCAGGTCACACGGCCGTGTCCGAACTGCCCCCGCGCCCGGCCTTCTCGGCGGGCCGCGACGGCTCCGACCCGTACGCCGCGCGGCTGCGCCGACTCGCACGCGACCAGGAGTCCCGCCGCTCGGGCCGGCTGCACACGAGCTGGGACGAGCTCGAACTGCGCAACACCCCGCGCGGGACCCGCACCACCTTCCTTCTCGACCGGGCCATCGGCTACCAGGCCTCCGGCATCACCATGGCGATGTTCGAGATCGGGCCGGGCCGCGCGCAGTCGATGCACCGGCATCCGGGGGAGGCATGGCTGTACGTCGTCGAAGGCTCGGGCGAGAGTTACCTCGGCACCGAGCCCGAGGGCGGCGAGCGGCACCCGTGGAAGAAGGGCGACATCATCGTCGTCGACCACTTCCTGTGGCACCAGCACATCAACACCGATCCGGAGCACACCGCGAAGGTGGTGCGCATCCATATGTTCGACAGCCTGCTGGAGACGATGCGCGCGCTGTGCGATCCGCTGGTGCTGTTCGAGGAGCCGCCGGAGCACATCCGCGACGCGCAGGCCGGTGCCCCTTCGACGATCCAGTGGCCGGCGCTGACGCGCCCCACGTGGCCGTGAACGGGGACAAGAAGCGGTGAACACCACACTGCCGCACGGCGTCTCGGGGATCCACGCCTTGCCGGCCGGCCACCACGACGGCCCCTGGGACTCCGTGATCATTGATCCCCGCGTCAAGGAACGCCTGCTCGCGACCGCCGTCCTCGTGCTCCGGCACGGGAGGCGGCTCGCGGGCTCGGCCCTGGCACCACACGGTCTGGTGGTGCTGGCCGGGCCGCCGGGCACCGGCAAGACCACCCTGGCTCAGGGGCTGGCCCAGGCAGCCGCCCGCACCCTGGCTCCGCACGGCGCGAGCACCCTGGTGGAGGTCGATCCGCATGCCTTCCCCAGCGAGATGCTGGGCGAGAGCCAGCGGGCGGTCTCCCGGCTGTTCCGCGAGACCCTGCCCGAACTGGCCGCGCGCCGTCCGCACACCATGGTCCTCGTCGACGAGGTCGAGGCACTCGCGGTACGGCGGCACTCGGCGTCCTTCGACACCAACCCGGTGGACGTGCACCGGGCGACGGACGCGGTGCTCAGCGGTCTCGACGCGCTGCGCGCCCAGCGGCCGGGCACCCTGCTCGTCGTCACGACGAACTTCGCCCAGGCTGTCGACGAGGCGTTCCTCTCCCGGGCCGACCTCATCGTCCGCACAGAGCTGCCGGACGAGTCGGTGGTCCCGCGGATCGTCGCCGACTCGCTGCGCGGCCTGGCGGCGCAGTGGCCCGAACTGGCCCCGCTGGCCCACGATCCCGCCGTACACCAGCGGGTGGGCAAGCTGCTCACCGGGCTGGACGGCCGACGGATCCGCAAGACCGTGCACGGAGCGCTCGCGCTGCGCCTGGAGACGGCCCAGGAACCGTCTCTGCTCAGGCTCGACGATCTCGTGTCGGCGGCGGAAGAGGCCGCGGCCGAGCGGGCGTAGGGCGTGTCTTCTGGATCAGGGCGGAACGGCCGTTGCCCCACACCGTGTCCGCGGTGT
>NZ_JBHXRX010000090.1:0-27608 GCF_042714995.1 Streptomyces sp. NPDC058665 | reverse complement strand
GGGGACCCTGTGGGAGAGTAGGACGCCGCCGAACAATTCTTTGTCGGGAGTGCCCCGCACCGTTTTGGTGCGGGGCACTTCTGCGTTCAAGACCCTTTTACGTGTACGAGGTGTTTCTCTTCCCGTACACGTTCCTTCAGAGGCGACCCGCAGCTTTCAGAGCCAGATAGGCATCCGCCAAAGCCGGCGCAAGTGCGTCAGGTACCGCGTCGACGACTGTGACGCCGTAGCGCTGGAGCTTCTCCGACGTACGGCGTCGTTGAGATTGGGCCTGGGAGCCGGCGGCGGCCTCATATACCGCGTCCACTGAGCCTCGTGCCGTGCTCATGGTCTTTGCGTGTGGGTCGGCCACCGAGGCGACGATCACCGTGTGGCGCTGGGTGAGTTGAGGGAGGACGGGCAGAAGTCCATCCTCCACCGGAGCCGTTTCGAGGCTGGTCAGCAGCACGATGAGTGAACGTCGTGGTGCGCTCTTGAGGACTGTGGCAGCCAGGCTTCGTGAGTCGGTCTCCACGAGCTCCGGCTCCAGCGTGGAGAGCGCGTTCACCATCGCGGGCAGTACGTCACTCGCCGCGCGGCCTCGGACCTGGGTCCGTGTCCGGCGGTCGTACGCCAGCAGGTCGATCCGGTCGCCTGCGCGGGTGACGAGCGCGGTGAGAAGCAGCGTGGCGTCCATCGCCGCGTCGAGGCGCGGGACGTCGCCCACGCGGCCGGCCGAGGTACGGCCCGTGTCGAGGACGACGAGGATATGGCGGTCACGTTCGGGTCGCCAGGTACGGATGGCCACCGCGGACTGGCGGGCGGTGGCGCGCCAGTCGATGGACCTGGTGTCGTCTCCCGGTACGTAGGGGCGCAGGCTGTCGAACTCGGTGCCCTTGCCGCGGGTGAGCACGCTTGTCCGGCCGTCGAGTTCGCGCAGACGCGCGAGTCTGGACGGGAGGTGCTTGCGGCTGGTGAAGGGAGGCAGGACGCGTACCGTCCACGGGACATCGTGATTTCCCTGGCGGGCAGCCAGGCCGAGGGGGCCGAAGGAGCGCACGGTGACTCGTTCCGTTCGCCTGTCGCCGCGGCGGGTCGGGCGGAGAAGGGTGGTGAGGCGGCGGCGTTCACCTGCCGGGACGGTCAACTTGTGGCGGGAGGCGGCCTGTTCCGTGCCCGTCGGCCAACTGCTCGGGGGCCACGCGTCGCGGATATGGGCGCGCAGCGTGCGGCGTGCGGGGTTGACGACCGTGAGCTGGACCTCGGCCTTTTCGCCGAGTCGAACTGAGGTATCACCACTTCGGGTGAACTGGAGCGTTCGCACTGGCGCGGCCAGGCAGTAGTCGCACAGAATTGCGAGTGAGAGGGGCGCGTTGACCGCCAGCATCCCGGCCCAACTAGGGGCGAGGAGGCCGACGGGAAGCGAGCCCAGAGCGGCGAGGAGCGCCGCTCGTCCGGTGAGGGCCATGGTTCATCGCCTCATCGGGGTACGGGGACGTGGGCGAGGATCGCGGTGATGACGGAGTCGGCTGTGACTCCCTCCATCTCCGCTTCGGGACGGAGTTGGACGCGGTGACGCAGGGTGGGTAGTGCCAAAGCCTTCACGTCGTCCGGCGTGACGTAGTCGCGGCCGGTCAGCCAGGCCCAGGCACGGGCGGTGGAGAGCAGAGCGGTGGCGCCTCGCGGGGAGACGCCCAGGGAGAACGAGGGGGAATCACGAGTGGCACGGCAGATATCGACGACGTAGCCCGCTATCTCCGGGGAGACAGAGGTCTTGGCGACCGCGGCGCGTGCCGCTTCGAGGTCGGCCGGGCCGGCGACGGGGCGTACGCCCGCCGCTTGGAGGTCGCGTGGGTTGAAGCCGTCCGCGTGCCGGGTCAGGACGCTGATCTCGTCGTCGCGTGACGGGAGGGGGACCGTCAGCTTAAGCAGGAAACGGTCGAGCTGGGCTTCGGGGAGAGGGTAGGTGCCCTCGTACTCGACCGGGTTCTGGGTGGCGGCGACCAGGAAGGGGTCGGGGAGCGGCCGGGGCGTTCCGTCGATCGTGACTTGGCGCTCCTCCATCGCTTCGAGCAGCGACGACTGGGTCTTGGGCGGGGTGCGGTTGATCTCGTCGGCGAGCAGCAGGTTGGTGAAGACCGGGCCGGGCTGGAAGGAGAACTCTGCCGTTCGCGCGTCATAGACGAGAGAGCCCGTGACGTCGCTCGGCATCAGGTCGGGGGTGAACTGGACGCGCTTGGTGTCGAGTTCGAGAGAGGCGGCGAGGGCCCGTACCAGGAGTGTCTTCGCGACGCCGGGGACTCCTTCGAGGAGGACGTGGCCCCGGCAGAGCAGGGCGACGACGAGTCCGGTCACGGCGGGGTCCTGGCCGACCACGGCCTTCGCGATCTCGGTGCGCAGGGCCTCCAGAGAGGCGCGGGCGCTGTCCGAGTTCTCAAGCATCTCGGGGGTCGGGGCACTCATGAGGTGCGTACCTCTCTTTCGAGGGCGTCGAGTTGGTCCGTCAGGCGGATGAGAGCGGCATCGTCGGCCGGCGCCAAGCCGAAGAGCAGCGTGCGGAGATCCCGCGAGTCGTCGGGGAGTTGTGCGGAGACGGCGGGGACGAGGGCCTCCGGGGTGTGGGCCTCGGACGGTGGGACACCGAGGAGGGAAGCGAGGCGGGTGCGGGTCTCCGTTCGGAGGACCGAGGCGGCGCGGTCGCGGGCGTTGGCCTTGCGGTAGAGGCGGGCGCGGCCCTCGGTGGCCTCGGAGGCGCGGATGGCGACCGGGAGCCGTTCGGCGACCACGGGGCCGAGCCGGCGGGAGCGCCACACGGCGGCGAGTACGGCGGCGAGGGCGAGTTGGAGCGTGCCCCAGAGCCAGCCGGAGGGAATCAGGTCAAGGAAGCTTGACTCATTGCCTCCTCCGTCCTGGTCCTCCTCGCCTCCGGTGCTGTCACCACCGTTGTCGCCATTGCCGATGCCGCTGCCGGATTCGGTGGCGGAGGGATCACTGAGTGAGGGGAGGTACCAGACGATATGAGGCCGGGATCCGAGGAGTTGAAGGGCCAGCGAGGCGTTGCCCTGTTTGGCGAGGCGCTCGTTGTAGAGGAGGTCGGGGGCGCCGAGCAGGACGGTGTCGCCGCTGGCGGTGGTGTCGACCCGGAGAAGGGAAGGCTGCCCGTCCGTCGGGTAGCAGGCGTCGCTGTTGGGCGAGTCGGTGACGTAGCGCAGCCCACCGATGTCGACGGCGCCCGCCTCGCGGGCAGCCGGCAGGGAGCAGCGGGGGTCCCGCGCGGCCACCGGTGTCTCGGTGGTCGAGGTGACGCCGGGAGCGAGGGTGTCGACGGAGGGCGGTCCTGGCGACAGCAGGATGGTGCGACCGCCGGAGAGCTCTGTGGCGGTCTGCAGAGTGCGCTGCTGATGGAAGGTCAGGAGGTTGGGGGAGGTGACGACCAGGGTGGTGTCCGGGCCGGTTCCCGCGGTGGCTTCGGCGAGCGTGGTGACGACGCGGGTGGGGACGCCACGGTCCTTGAGCAGTTCGGCGACGGCGCGGCTGCCGAGCGGGTCGGCCGAGCGGGGGTCGAGGCGGCCGTGCTGGTCGCCGGAGCGTACGGCGGCCAGGGCGATGCCGGCCACGAGGAGGATGGCGAGTGCGAGCAGCAGCCCCCGGACCCGCTTCCAGACCTGCTGGGCGCTGGGCGACATCGAGGTGGGGCTGGTCGTCGGCCGAGGTCTGGCGCCCGTCCCGGTGACGGTCATTCGGCGGCTCCCTGGGTGGCGCCGCTCAGCTGGGGTTTGCTGCTCTCCAGCGCGAGGTCCAGTTCGCTCAGCCGCAGGTATGTCCGGTGGTCCGCGGTGCGTCCGCCGTACGTGACGTCGTCGAAGGCCCTGGCGGCCGAGCGCAGGGCGGTGGCGTGGTCGGGGAGTGACCGGCCGGCGTCGGCGGCGGCCTCGTCGGCGGTACGGCCGGGGCGCGGGTCGAGGATGGTGCGTTCTTCCAGGGAGCGGACGACGGCGCGCATCCGTTCCTGGACAGCCTGGTTCCAGCGTTCGGCCGTGGCGTGTTCCTCCGCGTTGGCGCGGTGTTCGGCCGCGCCGCTTGGGCCGGAGTCGAAGAGCGCGTCCTTGGGGAGGGTCGTGCGCCGGGGTGTGCCGAGTCGCCACCAGAGGGCGGCGACCAGCGCCGCGACGAGTGCCGCGATCACGGCGAGGCCGATGGGGCTCGCGACGCCGGAGCCGGCCACGGAGTTGAAGAGGTCCCCGATCCACTCCCAGAAGCGGTCCATCGCGCGCTGGAGGAGATTCGGGTCGTTCTCGTGGTACATCGGCTTGGACAGCTCGTTCTCGGCGGCCTCACGAGCGGGGGCACGCGGGGTGTCCACCGGTATGTCGTCGCTTGTGCGTGCCGTCAGCCAAGCCGTTGCCGAGCCCCCCGTGCCGAACACCGCATCAGCCCCTGAGGGCGTCGTTGCCAGGCCGCTCGGAGCCGTAGCCCGGTACACCGGCGGCGCGTGCGAGTTCGAGGTCCAGGGCTTCGCGCCGGATGCGCTGGTCCACGTAGAGGAGCACGGAGACACCCGCGGAGATCGGCAGGGTGATGGAGGTGCTGATCACGGTGCCGATGCCGGTGATGATCAGGAAGGGCCAGCCGAAGTCCGGGCCGGTCTCGGAGAACAGGCCACCGACGCCGTCGCCGTCCACCGCCATGGCGACGAGGCTGAAGGGCACGGCGATGATCATGGAGACCACGAAGGTCAGCAGCATCGTCAGCAGCAGGATCCCGAAGATCCGCCACCAGGTGCCCTTCACGAGCTTGGCCGAGCGGCGCATGGACGCCACGATCCCCTGCCGCTCGAGCATCAGGGCGGGCGAGGCGAGGCTGAAGTTGACCATCAGCCAGATCAGTACGACGGCGGCGGCCAGTCCGCCGAGCACCGTCAGCGCGACTCCGGCACCGGAGCCGATCAGCAGTCCCGGCAGGATGCCGACGGCCACGATGGCCGCGCCCATGACAGGCAACAGCAGCGTCAGGCCGAGCAGTTGAAGCAGCCGGGGCCGGGCCTCGGCCCAGGCGTCCGACAGCGTGACGCCGCGGCCGAGCACGGAGCGGCTGATGACCACGGTCAGCACCGCTGTGGTGAAGAGGGTGCCGATGACGGTGATGAACAGGGACGGAGCCAGTGCGAGGAGGCTGGCCTGCAGCGCGTCGACGGCCTGGTTCAGGGCTTCCGCCGGGCTCGCGTTCGGGTCGATGTCCACCGGCTCCGGCAGGAGATAGCGCTGGACGAGTATGTCGCCGATCTGCGAGACCACCGCGACGACGATGGTGACGCCGAGGACGGTCCGCCAGTGCGCGCGCAGGGTGGACACGGCACCGTCGAGAATCTCGCCCACGCCCAGGGGGCGCAGCGGGATGACACCGGGCTTGGCGGCGAGGGGCTGTTGTCCCCAGCCGGGGTGCCGTCCGCCGCCGGGGCCGGGGCCGCCCCAGCCCGGTGCGGGCCTGGGGGCCGGGGGAACGGGGCCGGGGGCGCTGGGCGCGGACCACTGGCCGGGCGGCGGCTGGGTCTTGGACCACTTCGAGGGGGAGTCCGAGGGCGTGCCGGAGTCGTCGGCGGGCGCGGCGGGCCGGGGCACGCTCGCGTCCTGGCCGTCGGACGGGGCAGATCCGGGCGAGGCCCAGCCCGGAGTGTCGTTCACGGTCGTCCACCTCGTGGATTGGTTGCGGAGGCAGGCTCGGGGAGCCGGCGCTTCAACGGTGCCTGTCTGCGAAGCAGAGCGGGAGGCTGGCAGCCATCGTGCCACGCGTGGCCCGCCGGTGGGCGGGGTGCTCCCTCTCCTTCTCGCCTTCATAGTCCGTGCGGTACCGGGCAGACTGGACGGATGACTGATCAGTACGCACCATCGCCGCTCGCTGCCGAGCCGTCCATGTCTCCGGCGCTGCGCTGGGACGAACTGCCGGAGGGGCCCGTGCTGGTCCTTCTCGACCAGACGAGGCTGCCGGTCGAGGAGGCCGAGCTGGTCTGTACCGATGTGCCGGCCCTGGTCCAGGCGATTCGGACGCTCGCGGTGCGTGGGGCGCCGCTCCTGGGCATCGCCGGGGCCTACGGCGTCGCTCTCGCCGCCACCCGGGGATACGACGTGGACGAGGCGGCGGCGTTGCTGGAGAGCGCGCGGCCCACCGCCGTGAACCTCGGGTACGGGGTCCGTCGGGCGCTGGAGGTGCACCGTGCCGCGATCGCCGGGGGCGCCGACCAGGAGCGGGCGGCTGCTGCGACGCTGGCGGAGGCCAGGGAGCTGCACCGGCAGGATGCCCTGGCCAGCGCTCGAATGGCGGCATCCGGGCTGGCCCTTCTCGACGAGTTGCTGCCGGGCGGAAGCCACCGGATCCTGACCCACTGCAATACCGGAGCCCTGGTGTCCGGCGGCGAGGGCACCGCGTTCGCCGTGGCGCTGTCCGCGCACCGGGCTGGGCGGCTGAGACGGCTGTGGGTCGACGAGACCCGTCCGCTGTTGCAGGGGGCGCGGCTGACGGCGTACGAGGCGGCTCGCAACGAGATGGCGTACACGCTGCTCACGGACAACGCCGCCGGTTCGCTGTTCGCGGCGGGTGAGGTGGACGCCGTGCTCATCGGGGCGGACCGGATCGCCGCCGACGGCTCGGTGGCGAACAAGGTGGGCAGCTATCCGCTCGCGGTGCTGGCGAAGTACCACCATGTGCCGTTCATCGTGGTCGCGCCGACCACGACGCTGGACCTGGAGACCGTGGACGGCGCGGCGATCGAGGTGGAGCAGCGGGCGGGGCAGGAGGTCACCGAGCTCACGGCGCCGCAGGCGGCCGGGGCCGGGGTGGAGCTGGGGGGTGGGATGCCGATCGCGCCGCTGGGGACCCAGGCGTACAACCCGGCTTTCGACGTGACGCCTCCGGAGCTGGTGACGGCGCTGGTCACCGAGTACGGGGCGCTGTCCCCGGTGACCCGGGACGGGATCGCGGAGCTGTGTGCGCAGGCGCGACAGGAGGCGGGGGGCTGACGGGACAGATGCGCGAGGGGTGGGGGAGAGACATTGTCGGGTGGGCCGGGCGGGCGGCTCGCTATGGTTCCTGTCGGAGAAGGTCAACGAGACAGGCCCTGACATCTGTGGTTGACGTCAACAGCCACGAACCGCGACGGTCCACGAAGGACATACGTCCACGTCGTCCCAGGTCAGTGAGCTGGATCACGCAAGTCTACGCAACGGAAATGAAAATGGGATGATGTCGATATGAAGGGACGCGTCCTTGTCGTCGATGACGACACCGCACTGGCCGAGATGCTCGGCATCGTGCTGCGAGGTGAAGGGTTCGAGCCGTCGTTCGTAGCGGACGGAGACAAGGCCCTCGCCGCTTTCCGTGAGGCCAAGCCGGATCTGGTGCTGCTGGATCTGATGCTGCCCGGCCGCGACGGTATCGAGGTGTGCCGGCTCATCAGGGCCGAGTCCGGTGTGCCGATCGTCATGCTGACGGCCAAGAGCGACACGGTCGACGTGGTGGTGGGGCTCGAGTCGGGCGCCGACGACTACATCGTCAAGCCGTTCAAGCCCAAGGAGCTTGTCGCCAGGATCAGGGCGCGGCTGCGCAGGTCCGAGGAGCCGGCCCCGGAGCAGTTGGCCATCGGCGATCTGGTCATCGACGTGGCGGGTCACTCGGTGAAGCGTGAGGGGCAGTCCATCGCGCTGACGCCGCTGGAGTTCGACCTGCTCGTCGCGCTGGCCCGTAAGCCGTGGCAGGTCTTCACCCGTGAGGTGCTCCTGGAGCAGGTGTGGGGTTACCGTCACGCGGCCGACACCCGCCTGGTCAATGTGCATGTGCAGCGGCTCCGTTCCAAGGTCGAGAAGGACCCGGAGCGCCCGGAGATCGTCGTGACCGTACGCGGTGTCGGCTACAAGGCCGGACCGAGCTGAGATGTCCAGCGGCAGTGCTGCCCCGAAGCCCGGGGAGCCGGGAGCCCGTGCGGGGCGGACTGCCGAGCGGGGCCGCCGGGCCTCACGCCTGGGCAGGCTTCTGCGCCGTGGCCGGCTGCTCCAGGACGGGGCGGCGGGCAGTCCGGCGCTGCGGCTCGTCGTGCGCTGGCTCAGGCGTCCGGTGCTGCCCGCCGTACGGCTGTGGCGGCGGAACATCCAGCTCAGGGTGGTCACCACCACTCTGCTGATGTCCCTCGGCGTTGTGCTGCTGCTGGGCTTCGTCGTGATCGGGCAGGTCCGCAACGGGCTGCTCGACGCCAAGGAGAAAGCGGCCCAGAGCCAGGCGGCCGGTGGTTTCACCGTCGCCAAGGAGAAGGCCGACGCACCGGTCGAGCCGGGCGGCCAGGACGGCGGCGCTGGGGACGGCAGGTCGAGCCGTAACTCCGTCAACTGGCGTTCAGACCTGGTCGTACAGCTGGCCAGTGGCGGACAGAGCGCGTTCAACGTGGTGGCGCTGAGCGCGGACGCGCACGGCGCGGGATCCAGCAGCCGCTTCCCGCGCGCCTCCGGCGGCGTGGACCACATCGCGAGCGTTCCGGCGGATCTGCGGTCGGATGTCGCCAAGGGCACGGGGACATTCCAGACCTACACCCTGATCCAGTACACGGACGGCCGAGAGCCTGAGTCCGGGTTGGTGATCGGCAAGCGGCTGACGGATGTCGACGGCAATTCCTACGAGCTGTACTACCTGTTCCCGCTGACCCAGGAAGAGCAGTCGCTCAATCTGGTCAAGGGCACCCTCGCGACGGCGGGGCTGTTCGTCGTCGTGCTGCTCGGGGCCATCGCCTGGCTCGTCGTACGGCAGGTCGTGACGCCCGTACGGATGGCGGCGGGGATCGCCGAACGGCTCTCCACGGGCCGTCTCCAGGAACGTATGAAGGTCACCGGCGAGGACGACATCGCCCGTCTCGGCGAGGCCTTCAACAAGATGGCCCAGAATCTTCAGCTCAAGATCCAGCAGCTGGAGGAGCTCTCCAGGATGCAGCGCCGCTTCGTGTCGGACGTCTCGCACGAGCTGCGCACCCCGCTGACCACGGTCCGGATGGCCGCAGACGTCATTCACGAGGCCCGGGTCGACTTCGACCCCGTCACCGCGCGCTCGGCGGAACTGCTCGGTGACCAGCTCGACCGTTTCGAGTCCCTGCTCTCGGATCTGCTGGAGATCAGCCGGTTCGACGCGGGCGCCGCCGCGCTGGAGGCCGAGCCCATAGACCTGCGGGTGGTCGTACGCCGCGTGATCGGCGGGGCCGAACCGCTCGCCGAGCGCAAGGGCACCCGGATCCGAGTCATCGGCGACGAGCAGCCGGTCGTCGCCGAGGCCGATGCCCGTCGGGTGGAGCGGGTGCTGCGCAATCTCGTCGTCAACGCCGTCGAGCACGGTGAGGGGCGGGACGTGGTGGTGCGGATGGCGGTGGCGGGCGGAGCCGTCGCCGTGGCCGTACGGGACTACGGGGTGGGCCTCAAGCCCGGCGAGGCGACGCGGGTCTTCAACCGGTTCTGGCGGGCGGATCCGGCGCGGGCGCGTACCACCGGCGGTACCGGCCTCGGCCTGTCGATCGCCGTCGAGGACGCGCGCCTGCACGGCGGCTGGCTCCAGGCATGGGGCGAGCCGGGCGGCGGGTCGCAGTTCCGGCTGACGCTGCCGCGCACCGCCGACGAGCCGCTGCGCGGCTCGCCCATACCGCTGGAGCCGGAGGACTCGCGGCGCGGCCGGGAGCGTTCCGCCTTCGATTCCAAGGAGAGCGCGCACCGGCCGGCGGGCGTGCCCTCCCAGGCGCCGACCGCGTCGTCGCTTCCGGTGCCGCCCCGGGCGCCGGTGCCACCCCCCGCCGGGGTGGCCGACCCGACGGCGCTGCCGGGCAATGGCTCCCGGGTCGTGCCGCGTGCCGCCGGGGAGCCCGTGGAGCGGGATCCCGACGCCTCCGCGGCCACCTCCTCGCCCTCGGCGCCGAGGACCACATCGTCATCTGCCTCCGCGCCCGCGTCCGCGGCGCAGGCACCTCAGCGGGAGGACACAACTCGTGGGCGTTGACCGCCTTCGTCAGAGCCGGTGGCGCACGGTGCGGCTGCCCCTCGTGTTCGGCTGTGGTGCCCTGCTGCTGGCCGGCTGCGCGTCGATCCCGAACAGCGGGGACGTCGAGCCCGTCAAGGCATCGCCGCGCGGTGACTCCCAGGTGCGGGTGTATCCCGTCGCTCCCGCCGAGGGCGCGGATCCGAACGAGATCGTCGACGGCTTCCTGGAGGCGATGACGAGCGACGACCCCGACTTCGCGGTGGCCAGGAAGTATCTGACCAAGCAGGCGTCGCAGAGCTGGCAGCCGGCGAACCGTACGACGGTGCTGGCGGCGGCCCCCGACCCTGCCGACCCCCAGGGCCCCTCCGGTCCTGACGGCCCCGGGCTCACCTATCCGCTGTACGGCGACCAGATCGCAGCCGTCGACGCCGGGCACGCCTACCAGCCGGTGGCCCCGGAGCCGTACAGCGGCTCCATCCATCTCGTCCAGGAGAACGTGCTGGACGGCAAGGAATGGCGCATCGACGACCTTCCCCAGGGGCTGGTCCTCGGCGAGTCCGACTTCCAGCGCAACTACCGTGCGGTGAACAAGTACTACTTCGCCTCGGGGCAGGGCTGGCTCGTCGCCGACCCCGTCTACATCCGGCAGCGGATAGACCCCGTGACGCGGATGGACCCGGTCACCCAGGCCGTCAAAGTGCTCCTCGAAGGACCCACGGACTGGATGCGGCCCGTGGTCGACTCGCCCTTCCCGGCCGGTACGGAGCTCAGACGCGGCACCCGGACACTCGAATTCGACGACCGGAACGCCCTCAAGGTCCCGCTCAACTCGAAGGTCGACAACGTCGGGCGCGAGCAGTGCCGCAAGATGGCGGCGCAACTGCTCTTCACCCTCCGGGACTTGACGTCCACCCGGGGCGAACAGGTCGAGCTGCTGCGGCAGGACGGCTCCTCGCTGTGCGTGCTGAGCGGTGACCAGGCCGAGGAGTTCGCCGCCGACCGCACGTCGGGCAGCGCGGACAGTCCGTACTTCATCGACGCGAAGGGCCGCCTCGCGCAACTGTCGGCGAGCAGCAAGGAGCCGATCGATCCGCCGCGTGTGCGGGGGCCGTTCGGCGACGGAACAATGCCGTTGGGCCAGGTCGCGGTGGCGCGGGACGAGAAGCACGCGGCGGGCGTCTCGCAGGACGGCAAGTCCATGTACGTCGGGTCCATCATCTCGGCGGGCGAGGTCGGCGACGCCCTGGTCGTCAGCAAGGCCGAGAAGAAGGAGGACCGGCTGTCGGCGCCCAGTTGGGACGGCAACGGCGATCTGTGGATAGCGGACCGGGACCCGCGGCAGCCCCGGCTGCTGCGTCTCGCCGACGGCGCGGACGCGCCCCGCGAGGTCAAGGTCGACGGTCTGGGCGGCGCGCGTATCGAGGCGCTGCGGGTCTCCGCCGACGGCGTACGGGTTGCGCTGCTCCTCTCCGAGGACGGGCGGACGACCCTCCAGATCGGCCGGGTGGAGCGTCGCGGGCCCGCCACGCAGCAGACGGTGTCGGTGACAGAGCTGAAGGCCGTGGCACCTCGTATGGAGACGGTGACCGCTGTGTCCTGGGCCGGCCCCAGCAGGCTGGTCGTGGTCGGCAAGGAGGCCGGAGGGGTGCAGCAGGTGAGCTACATCCAGACGGACGGTTCGACGTCGGCAGCGGGTGTGCTGCCCGGTCTGAATCAGGTCACGGGCATCGCCGCCACCGACGACGAACAGCAGCCGCTGGTCGCGGACTCGGACGACGCGGGCATCGTGCGGCTGCCGACCGGCGCGAACTGGCAGACGATGGTGAAAGAGGGCTCGTCACCGGTCTATCCGGGCTAGGTCGTGTCTGACAAATAGCGCCGTCCGCCCGCAGGGCGGGGCGTGCGGCGTCCGGTGCGTGCGTCCGCAAGGCGGAGGATCGCTCTCGTACTGGGCGTACGTGGGCGACTCCGACAACGCGGCGGGCGTGCGTGCAGGGCGTCGCACGCCAGGCGGGATTTGTTAGACGCGGCCTAGGGCCTGTCCGGTGGAAGACCCACCGGACAGGGCCTGGTCACCTCCCTGGCCGACGGGTCGGGTGCGGCTCCTGGGGGACTTTGTGGCCGGATCCCGAACCGGGTTATCCACAGGGGTGGCCGCAGGTCCGAGACCTTGGCACAGTGGATGACATGCGGGGGTGGTGGCGAGAAATCACCGGGCTGGTGCTTCCGGTCGCCTGCGGCGGCTGCGGGAGTCCCAGGACGCCGCTGTGCGACGCGTGCGGAAGAGCGCTGTACGGGATGTGGCCCTGCCGGGTGAGGCCGGTTCCCGAGCCCATGGGGCTGCCGGTGGTGCATGCGGCCGCGCCGTACGAGGACGCCGTTCGGGCCGTGCTGCTGGCCCACAAGGAGCGTGGCACGCTCGGGCTGGCCGCGCCCCTGGGCAGGGCGCTGGCCGGGGCGATCGAGGCGGCCGTACCGCCGGGCACCGGTGTCGGCCCGCTGATGCTGGTGCCGGTTCCCTCGACGAAACGCGCCGTGGGTGCTCGGGGACACGACGCGGCCCGCCGTATCGCGCTGGCGGCGGCCGGGGAACTGCGGAGTACGGGTCGCTCGGCCCGGGTGCTCCCGGTGCTGCGGCAGCGGCGAGCGGTGGCCGACCAGTCGGGCCTGGGAGCCCGTCAGAGGCTCGCCAATCTGTCCGGGGCTCTGGAGGTCCCGGTCGGTGGTGCGGGGCTCCTGGAGGGCGGCCGAGTGGTGCTGGTGGACGATCTCATGACAACCGGTGCCTCGCTTGTGGAGGCTTCGCGTGCGGTCCACGCCGCGACGAGACCGGGGAACTCGGCATTCGCACAGGTGAGCGCCGCTGTGGTGGCCGCGCCTCCGCTCTCTTTCGAAATAAACCGGAACTGATCGCGAGTTTGCTTCGTTGCAGGTGGTGAGGGTCGTAAAACACCGGAACGGACGTACGCGCGGG
Source organism: Streptomyces sp. NPDC058665 (assembly GCF_042714995.1). Taxonomy (NCBI): domain Bacteria; kingdom Bacillati; phylum Actinomycetota; class Actinomycetes; order Kitasatosporales; family Streptomycetaceae; genus Streptomyces; species Streptomyces sp. NPDC058665. The sequence continues at coordinate 14,659 of NZ_JBHXRX010000090.1, read as the reverse complement.
TAGCGGGTGCCGATACCCGTCCAAGAGGGCTATGTTCGGTTGTGAGGAAAGCGAAAGCTGTACTCACTGATATGCAGCGGCGTGTTGGAGCGTTTTCCAGAACCTCGGAGACAGGGGGAATGGAGATCTTGCCCATGGGGGAGGAGGAGGTGAAAGTCGCCAAGTCCGAGGCCTCGATGATCATCGAGGTCGGGTGCAAGAGGGAGTAGTTCCGCAACGCGGCGGAGCGAATCCGGGAACGGAGTTCTGCGTGGACATCGTCGTCAAGGGCCGCAAGACAGAGGTACCCGAGCGGTTCCGCAAGCACGTGGCCGAGAAGCTGAAGCTGGAGAAGATCCAGAAGCTCGACGGCAAGGTGATCAGCCTCGACGTCGAGGTGTCCAAGGAGCACAACCCGCGTCAGGCGGACCGTTGCGACCGGGTGGAGATCACCCTCCACTCCCGCGGCCCCGTCATCAGGGCGGAAGCCTCCGCCGCCGACCCGTACGCAGCGCTCGACCTGGCCACCGGCAAGCTGGAGGCACGGCTGCGCAGGCAGCACGAGAAGCGCTTCAACCGCCGTGGCAACGGCAGGCTTTCGGCAGCCGAGGTTGTCGACGTCGTTCCTGGGGTCGCCCAGTTGAACGGCTCGGGTCCCGCCCCCGTGAACGAGTCGTCGAACGGCGTACGCACCACCAGGATCGGCTCGCTCGAGGTACAGGGCGAAGGACCGCTGGTGGTCCGCGAGAAGACACACACCGCGGCCCTGATGACCCTCGACCAGGCTCTCTACGAGATGGAGTTGGTCGGACATGACTTCTATCTGTTCGTGGATTCCGAGACCAAGGAGCCGAGTGTCGTCTACCGGCGGCACGCCTACGACTACGGCGTCATCCACCTGAGGACCGACCAGTTGGCCGAGTCCGGGGCGGCGGGCGCGGGCGGCGCGCTCGGCGGCTGAGAGAAACGACACCCCTCGGTGGTGCCCCCGCGGTCCTGATCCGGCCGCGGGGGCACCATCGCGCGACTACTGGATCACCGCTCTGTCGGCCGGGCATGAAATCATGGCCACGCACGCCAACGTCCTGTCCCTGACCCGGGGTTGGTGTAGCTCGCATGTACTTCGGCCCATGGCCTTCAGGGGGAGGAACGATGGCGGACAGCTTCGGGCCGGTGCACCACGCTCACGGTGCCGGCGGTACGACCGGCGGTGCCGGACCGGGCAGCGGCGCGGACCCGGACGACCCCGGCAAGGAGCCCATCAGGGTCCTTGTCGTGGACGACCACGCGCTCTTCCGCCGGGGGCTGGAGATCGTCCTCGCCCAGGAGGAGGACATCCAGGTCGTGGGGGAGGCCGGCGACGGCGCCGAGGCCGTCGACAAGGCCGCCGACCTGCTCCCCGACATTGTGCTGATGGACGTCAGGATGCCCAGGCGCGGCGGCATCGAGGCATGCACCTCCATCAAGGAGGTGGCCCCCAGTGCCAAGATCATCATGCTGACGATCAGCGACGAGGAGGCCGACCTCTACGACGCGATCAAGGCGGGCGCCACCGGCTATCTCCTGAAGGAGATCTCGACGGACGAGGTGGCCACCGCGATTCGCGCTGTCGCCGACGGGCAGTCACAGATCAGCCCCTCCATGGCTTCCAAGCTGCTGACCGAGTTCAAGTCGATGATTCAGCGCACCGACGAACGAAGGCTCGTACCCGCGCCGAGGCTCACCGAACGCGAGCTCGAAGTCCTCAAGCTGGTCGCCACGGGAATGAACAACCGGGATATCGCCAAGGAGTTGTTCATCTCCGAGAACACCGTGAAGAACCATGTCCGCAACATCCTGGAGAAGTTGCAGCTGCACTCCCGGATGGAGGCCGTGGTCTACGCGATGCGCGAGAAGATCCTCGAAATCAGATGACGGCCCGCGTCAGCGCCGCCGCGAGGTCGGGGCGGTCGACGCGCTCGATCCGTACGGAGTCGCAGCCCACCCACTCCGCGGCCTCCCGCAGCGCTCGCCCCATGGGCTCGACAGCGGCGGGAGTGTCCAGCGACACCTGCCGGGCGACGAGCGTGCTGCCCTCACGCGCCGGGTCGACACGGCCGAGCAGCTTCCCGCCCGACAGCAGGGGCATCGCGAAGTACCCGTGAATCCGCTTGGGCTTGGGGACGTAGGCCTCCAGGCGGTGGGTGAAGCCGAAGATCCGCTCCGTACGGGCCCGCTCCCAGATGAGCGAGTCGAACGGTGAGAGCAGAGTCGTACGGTGCCGCCCGCGCGGCACGCTCGCCAGCGCGTCCGGGTCGGCCCAGGCGGGCTTCGCCCAGCCCTCCACCGTCACCGGCACCAGCCCCGAGTCCGCGATCACCGCGTCGACCTGCTCACCCTTGATGCGGTGGTAGTCCCCGATGTCCGAGCGGGTGCCCACCCCGAGCGACTTGCCCGCGAGCCGTACGAGCCGGCGAAGGCACTCGGTGTCGTCCAGATCGTCGTGCAGCACCTCGTCCGGGATGGCGCGCTCCGCGAGGTCGTAGACCCGCTTCCAGCTGCGCCGCCCGGTGCACACCACCTCGCCGTGCATCAGCGCCCGCTCGACAGCGACCTTCGCCTCGGACCAGTCCCACCACTCCCCGCCGTTCTTCGCGCCGCCCAGCTGCGTCGCCGTGAGCGGGCCCTCGGCACGCAACTGCTTGATCACCGCGTCGTACGCCCCGTCCGACAGCTCGTGGTGCCAGTGGGGGCGGGCGCGGTAGGCACGGCGCCGGAAAGCGAAATGCGGCCATTCCTCGATCGGGAGGATGCAGGCGGCATGCGACCAGTACTCGAAGGCGTGCGGCCGGGGCGGGGCGCCGGCGGTCGCCGCCTCCGTCCAGTACGACTCCTCGACCTCTCTGCGGCCCACGGCACCCAGTCGTGCGTACGGAATCAGCTCGTGCGAGCGCGCCAGCACCGAGATCGTGTCCAGCTGGACGGCCCCGAGATGGCGCAGCACACCGCGCACGCCGCCGCGACGGTCGGGCGCGCCGAGGAACCCCTGGGCGCGCAGTGCCAGACGGCGGGCTTCGGCGGCGGACAGCTCGGCGGCGGGGGACGGCACAGTGGTCATGCCCCGAACGATAGACGGCGGCACTGACAGTCGAGCGGGGCCCGGAGCGGGGCCCTCAGGGCCGGGCGGGCAGATACGGATGCCTGGACGGCAGGCCGAGATCGGAGGGCAGCATCGCGCCTATCCAGACGTCACGCGTCGTCTCCTTCATGAGGAGAGCGGCGCGCAGGGTGCCCTCCAGCGCGAAACCGGCTTTGAGGGCGACGGCCCGCGACCCCTCGTTGCCGGCTTCCGCCCGCCACTCGACGCGTTCGGCGCCCAGCTCCGTGAAGATCCAGCGGACCAGGGCGCGCAGCGCCTCCGTCGTGTAGCCCCGGCCGCGGTGCTCCTTGACCGTCCAGTAGCCGACCTCCCACACACCGGTCTGGCTGTGGGCGTTGATCGAGGCCAGGAGCGGGCCGCCGCCGACCCTCTCGACCGCGAAGACGTAGTTGGTCCCGGCCCGCCACATGTCCGGGACCACCCGCTCGATGAAGTGCTCGGCGTGCTGTCTTTCGTACGGAGAGGGGATCGTCGTCCACCGCTGGATGTCGGGATCCTGGCAGGCCGCGTACACCGCGTCGATGTCGTCCGGGACCAGGGGCCGCAGCCGCAGCCGCTCGGTGATCAAGGAGGTGGTCGAGGCGTCGGGCCGGGCGGAATCGGGGGCGAGTGGCTCCATAGGGGGATTCTGGTGAGCGGGGTTCCCCGGCGCGAGCGCTTTTCAACGGCTCACCGGCACCTTCGGAGCCTCCCGCGCGTTCTCAGGACGGGTGACAGGAGGCCGGCGTCACGTGGACCTCCCGAGGCGGCCGGGTCCTCGCTTACGATGGCCGTTGCGGTGGGGTCGGCCCGCCGCGCCCGCGCCAGTGTCCATCACCAGACCCAGTGCCAGGCCCGACCGGCAAGGAGACCAACCTCAGTGTCCGTCTTCAACAAGCTCATGCGTGCAGGCGAAGGCAAGATCCTGCGCAAACTGCACCGCATCGCGGACCAGGTCAACTCCATCGAGGAGGACTTCACCGCCCTCTCCGACGCCGAGTTGCAGGCCCTCACCGACGAGTACAAACAGCGCTACGCCGACGGCGAGAGTCTTGACGACCTGCTCCCCGAGGCCTTCGCGACCGTCCGTGAGGCGGCAAAGCGGGTGCTCGGCCAGCGTCCGTACGACGTCCAGCTGATGGGCGGCGCCGCGCTGCACCTCGGCCATGTCGCCGAGATGAAGACCGGAGAGGGCAAGACTCTCGTCGGCACGCTGCCCTGTTATCTGAACGCGCTGTCCGGCAAGGGCGTTCACGTGATCACGGTCAACGACTATCTGGCCGAGCGCGACTCCGAGATGATGGGCCGGGTCCACAAGTTCCTGGGCCTGAGCGTCGGCTGCATCCTCGCGAACATGTCGCCCGCGCAGCGGCGCGAGCAGTACAACTGCGACATCACGTACGGCACGAACAACGAGTTCGGCTTCGACTACCTCCGCGACAACATGGCGTGGTCCCAGGAGGAGCTCGTCCAGCGCGGTCACAACTTCGCCGTCGTGGACGAGGTCGACTCGATCCTGGTCGACGAGGCCCGTACGCCGCTGATCATCTCCGGCCCCGCGGACCAGGCCACGAAGTGGTACGGCGACTTCGCGAAGCTGGTGACGCGGCTCACCAAGGGCGAGGCGGGCAACCAGCTCAAGGGCATCGAGGAGACCGGCGACTACGAGGTCGACGAGAAGAAGCGCACCGTCGCGATCCACGAGTCCGGCGTCGCGAAGGTCGAGGACTGGCTGGGCATCGACAACCTCTACGAGTCGGTGAACACCCCGCTCGTCGGTTATCTGAACAACGCCATCAAGGCCAAGGAGCTCTTCAAGAACGACAAGGACTATGTCGTCATCGACGGCGAAGTCATGATCGTCGACGAGCACACCGGCCGTATTCTCGCCGGCCGCCGCTACAACGAGGGCATGCACCAGGCGATCGAGGCGAAGGAAGGGGTGGACATCAAGGACGAGAACCAGACGCTCGCGACGATCACCCTGCAGAACTTCTTCCGCCTCTACGACAAGCTTTCGGGCATGACCGGTACGGCCATGACCGAGGCCGCCGAGTTCCAGCAGATCTACAAGCTGGGTGTCGTGCCGATCCCGACGAACCGGCCGATGATCCGGGTCAACCAGCCCGACCTGATCTACCGCACCGAGGTCGCGAAGTTCGCGGCGGTCGTCGACGACATCGCCGAGAAGCACGAGAAGGGCCAGCCGATCCTGGTCGGCACGACCTCCGTGGAGAAGTCCGAGTACCTGTCGCAGCAGCTCTCGAAGCGGGGCGTGCAGCACGAGGTGCTGAACGCCAAGCAGCACGACCGTGAGGCGCCGATCATCGCCCAGGCCGGGCGCAAAGGCGCGGTCACCGTCGCCACGAACATGGCCGGCCGTGGTACCGACATCAAGCTCGGTGGCAACCCCGACGACCTCGCCGAGGCGGAGCTGCGCCAGCGCGGGCTCGACCCGGTGGAGCACGTCGAGGAGTGGGCGGCAGCGCTGCCCGCCGCGATGGAGAAGGCCGAGCAGGCGGTGAAGGCGGAGTTCGAGGAGGTCGTCGAGCTCGGCGGGCTGTACGTCCTCGGTACGGAGCGTCACGAGTCGCGCCGGATCGACAACCAGCTGCGCGGTCGTTCCGGCCGTCAGGGCGACCCGGGCGAGTCCCGCTTCTACCTGTCGCTGGGCGACGACCTGATGCGGCTGTTCAAGGCGCAGATGGTCGAGCGTGTCATGTCGATGGCGAACGTCCCCGACGACGTCCCGATCGAGAACAAGATGGTCACCCGTGCCATCGCCTCGGCGCAGTCGCAGGTGGAGCAGCAGAACTTCGAGACGCGTAAGAACGTCCTGAAGTACGACGAGGTGCTCAACCGGCAGCGCCAGGTCATCTACGGCGAGCGCCGCCGGGTCCTGGAGGGCGAGGACCTCCAGGAGCAGATCCGGCACTTCATGGACGACACCATCGACGACTACATCCGCCAGGAGACGGCGGAGGGCTTCGCCGAGGAGTGGGACCTGGACCGGCTGTGGGGCGCCTTCAAGCAGCTCTACCCGGTGAAGGTCACCGTCGAGGACCTGGAGGACGCGACGGGGGACCGCGCGGGGATCACGGCGGAGTTCATCGCCGAGTCCATCAAGGACGACGCGCACGAGCAGTACGACGAGCGCGAGAAGTCGCTGGGCCCGGACGTGATGCGGGAGCTGGAGCGGCGCGTGGTGCTGTCCGTGCTGGACCGCAAGTGGCGTGAGCACCTCTACGAGATGGACTATCTCCAGGAGGGCATCGGGCTGCGCGCGATGGCGCAGAAGGACCCGCTGGTCGAGTACCAGCGCGAGGGCTTCGACATGTTCACCGCCATGATGGAGGGCATCAAGGAGGAGTCCGTCGGCTACCTGTTCAACCTGGAGGTTCAGGTCGAGCAGCAGGTCGAGGAGGTTCCGGTGCAGGACGCGGCGGCGACCGCGGCTGCGGCTGAGCGGACGTCGCTGGCGAAGGCGGAGGCGCCGGCCGGTGGGCGGGGCGGTGGGCGTCCGGAGATCCGGGCGAAGGGCCTGGAGGCTCCGCAGCGCCGCGACCGGCTGCACTTCTCCGCGCCGACGGTGGACGGTGAGGGCGGTGTCGTCGAGGGCGACTTCGAGAGCAACGGCGGCTCGGACCGCACGGAGGCGGGCGCGGGCGCGGGGACGACTCGCGCGGAGCGGCGGAAGGCGCAGAAGGGTGGGGGGCGGCGCCGCAAGAAGTAAGCGGAGCCCCTTTTCGCGCGGTACGGATGTGGCGGCCGGGCCTGGACATGATGTCCGGGCCCGGCCGCGGTTTCTTGTGCCACGGGGAGGGGTGCTGCCCGGTACGGGCCGTACGAGGGTCCTGTGGCCCTGGTGAGCGGTGTGGGCCGGGTCCGTCCGGCGGCCGGTTCGTCCTCAAGCGCCGGACGGGCTGAGATAGTCCGCCCGGCCTGTTGGGTGCCCTCAAGCGCCGGGCGGGCTGGGGTTGGCGGCGGACGGGTGGGAATGGGTTCGGCCGGTGGTCGGTGTGTCCTCAAGCGCCGGGCGGGCTGAAGTGGGTCGGGCCGACCTGTTGGGTGTCCTCAAGCGCCGGGCGGGCTGAGATAGTCCGCCCGGCGCGGTTGGAGTGGTCCCTTACCCCCGGGGGCGGCGGGCCGCTACCTCTACCGCTGCGCAGCGCCAGCGGAGGTCCGGGCCCTGTTCGAGGCGGAATGCCATCGCGCGGACGTGGTCGCCCGCCGCGATGCTCGCCCAGGCCTCGACCACTCCCGGGCGGGGGTGGAAGCCCCGGCAGGTGCGGATCACCGGGGTCGTGTTGCGGGCGCGGAGGGGCGTTGTCGGGGCCAGTCGGACGAGTTGGTCGTACGCCTCGCCGACCGTCTGGCCCAGCATCGAGTGGACCGGTCGCAGGCCGCTGAGGACCGCGAGCAGCAGTTCCGCGAAGCGTTCGTGCGGCTGGAGCCAGGGTTGGCGGCGCTGGGAGACCACGCGGCCCGGCCTGCGTGGGTCGCGCCTGGCCGGTGGCCGGGTGGTGGCGCCGGCGACCGCCCGTGCCGCCGCCCTGTCGTACGTCCTGCTGGTCCCGGTGTCGCTCACGCAGATCGCCCCGTTCCGCCGGCCCGGTCCGCGAACGCGTTACCGGGCGGTAACTTGTGTTGGGGATCTTCTACGGGCGATCCGCGGCCGTCGCAAGGGCCGGATACCGGGGCGGACCGCGTGTCGGATGTCACCTGTCCGAGTGGCCGGGCAAGCCGCAGCAGGGCTGGAGGCATCACTCTGCGTATTCGCGCGGATCTGAATTGACTCCGCAGTGTCACCCCGACGAGGGACCGCCCGGATGTCCCGCACGTATCCTTGAACCGCTCTTCCGACTACGAAAGCGGTCATCGCATGCGCGTCTACGTCCCCCTGACCCTTCCCGGTCTCGCCGAGGCGCACAAGGCGGGCGAGTTGGGTCCCGGGCCGCTGACGGCCTACGCGGTGACGCCCGGACTGCGCGAGTGGTATCTCTCCGACGACATCGAGGAGTTGGAGTACGCGGCCCTCAACCGCGCCGCCGCCGCCTCTCTCCGGCTGCTCGCCGGTGACCCCTCCGCCGCCCGGCGCCGGGTCGTGGTCGCCGTCGACGTACCGGACAAGGACGCCGCGGCCGACCCCGACCGCGGGGTGGACTCCGCCGGGCTCGGTGAGGTGCGGATCGCCTCGGCCGTCTCCCTGGCCAAGGCCGCCGCCGTGCACGTCGACGCGGACGACGCCGAGGCCGACGTGTCCGCGGCCGCCGCGGCGCTGGGCGCGGCCGACCACGGCGACGACGACGCGCAGTTCACGGTGGACGGCGCCGAGGACCACGAACTGCTCTGGTTCGGGGTGCAGGAGATCCCGGGCATCGTCGCGTAGGTTTCCGAGGCGCGTTGTCAGACCCGGCCGGTAACGTTTCCGGCATGGGGAAGCACGACACACATCTGGTCTGGGACTGGAACGGCACACTGCTCGACGACTTCAGCGCGGTCATCGAGGCGACCAACGCCGCCTTCGAGGAGATCGGCCTGGAGCCGATCACCGCGGAGCGGTACAGGGATCTGTACTGCATGCCGATCCCGGTCTTCTACGAGCGTCTGATGGGCCGTCTCCCCACGGACGCCGAGTGGCTCGTCATGGACGAGACCTTCCACCGGCACTATGTGGAGCGCCGCGTCGGGTGTCTGCTGACCGACGGCGTGGAGGAACTGCTGACGCAGTGGACGCTGGCCGGCCGCAGCCAGTCCATCCTCAGCATGTACGAGCACGACCAACTGGTGCCCGTGGTGCGGGACTACGGGATTCACCAGCACTTCGTCCGGGTCGACGGACGGACAGGACCCTCCGGCGGCACGAAAGCCGTGCACATGGAGCGCCATCTGGCCGCGCTCGCCCGGGAGGGCCGGATAGCCCCCGAGCGTACGGTGGTGATCGGTGACGCCGTCGACGACGCCCTGGCCGCCGCCCATGTGGGGGCCGGCGCCGTGCTCTACACCGGCGGATCGCACAGCCGAAAGAGCCTGGAGGCGGTGGGTGTTCCCGTCGTCGACAGTCTCGCCGATGCCGTCGACCTGGCGCAGAGCATCGCGCGCTGACCGCGCACTCCTCCGCGTCGCCACCTGACCGCGCACCGCCACCTGTCACTGGCCGGAACGGCAAATTTCCTGCCCTTCTTTTGTACAGATGCGGTTCATGACGGGCCCGGGGCGCGGCGGGATAGCCTGGGGTCGTGATCAGTGCGATACGCCGTGGGAGCAGTGAAGCTCCCGGCCCGCGCCCGGAGTGCCACAGCGCCCCGGGCCTCGCTGATCCCCACAATCCGGCGTGGCCGTCAATTTTGGCCAATAACGTCCCGGACATCTCTCATCGCGGCATAGCGTCAACTCCGACCGGACACCCCGCGTCGTGGCGTCGTGTCGCTTCTTTCATCGACGTCACGCAACGGCGCGCGACAGGAGCCAGAGGACATGCAGACCAAGCTGGACGAAGCCAAGGCCGAGCTGCTCGCACGGGCGGCACGGGTCGCTGACGGTACGGGCGACGAGCGGCATCCGGACAACGAGGCGCTGCTCGCCTTCCTCCACAGGTACTACCTGCACACCGCCCCGGACGACCTCGCCGACCGCGATCCGGTCGACATCTACGGCGCGGCGCTCTCCCACTACCGACTGGCCGAGAACCGCCCGCAGGGCACGGCCAACGTGCGGGTCCACACGCCGACCGTCGAGGAGAACGGCTGGACGTGCACCCACACGGTCGTCGAGGTGGTCACCGACGACATGCCGTTCCTGGTCGACTCGGTCACCAACGAACTCTCCCGGCAGAACCGTGGCATCCACGCCGTCATCCACCCGCAGATCCTGGTGCGCCGCGATGTCGCCGGCAAGCTGATCGAGGTCCTTCCCGAAGGCCGGGCCGAGGGCGCCGAGCTGACGCACGACACCCTGATCGAGTCCTGGATCCACGTCGAGATCGACCGCGAGACCGACCGCTCCGATCTCAAGCAGATCACCTCCGACCTGCTGCGCGTCCTCTCCGACGCCCGCGAGGCCGTCGAGGACTGGGAGAAGATGCGCAAGTCCGCGCTGCGCATCGCCGACGAGCTGCCGGGCGAGCCGACCGCGGACGACCTGCGCGACCAGGAGGTCGAAGAGGCGCGCGAACTGCTGCGCTGGCTCGCCGACAACCACTTCACCTTCCTCGGCTACCGCGAGTACGAACTGACCGGCGACGACGCGCTGACCGCCGTGCCAGGCACCGGCCTCGGCATCCTGCGCTCCGACCCGCGGCACACCGACGACGAGGCGCACCCGGTGAGCCCGTCGTTCAACCGGCTCCCGGCCGACGCGCGTGCCAAGGCCCGCGAGCACAAGCTGCTCGTCCTTACGAAGGCCAACAGCCGCTCCACCGTGCACCGTCCGAGCTATCTCGACTACGTCGGCGTGAAGAAGTTCGACGACAAGGGCAACGTCGTCGGCGAGCGCCGCTTCCTGGGCCTCTTCTCCTCGGCGGCGTACACCGAGTCCGTACGCCGTGTGCCCGTCGTACGGCGCAAGGTCGCCGAGGTCCTGGAGAGCGCCGGCTTCTCGCCGAACAGCCACGACGGCCGCGACCTGATGCAGATCCTGGAGACGTACCCGCGCGACGAGCTGTTCCAGACACCCGTCGAGCAGCTGCGCTCCATCGTCACCAGCGTTCTGTACCTCCAGGAGCGGCGCCGGCTGCGCCTCTACCTCCGCCAGGACGAGTACGGGCGGTACTACTCCGCCCTCATCTACCTGCCGCGCGACCGCTACACCACCGGCGTGCGGCTGCGCCTGATCGACATCCTCAAGGAGGAGCTCGGCGGCACCAGCGTCGACTTCACCGCCTGGAACACCGAATCGATCCTGTCCCGGCTCCACTTCGTCGTACGCGTCCCGCAGGGCACCGAGCTGGCCGGGCTCACCGATCGGGACGTCGACCGCATCGAGGCGCGGCTCGTCGAGGCCGCCCGCTCCTGGGCCGACGGCTTCGGTGAGGCCCTCAACGCCGAGTTGGGGGAGGAGCGCGCCGCCGAGCTGCTGCGCCGCTACGGCAACGCCTTCCCCGAGGGCTACAAGGCCGACCACTCACCGCGCGCCGCCGTCGCCGACCTCGTACGGGTCGAGGAGCTGAGCCGCGAGGAGAAGGACTTCGCCCTCTCCCTCTACGAGCCGGTCGGCGCCGGCCCCGGCGAGCGCCGTTTCAAGATCTACCGCACGGGCGAGCAGGTCTCCCTCTCCGCCGTCCTGCCGGTCCTCCAGCAGCTCGGTGTGGAGGTCGTGGACGAGCGGCCGTACGAACTGCGCTGCTCTGACCGCGCGCTGGCCTGGATCTACGACTTCGGGCTGCGCATGCCGCACGGCGAGAGCGGCCACGCCAAGGACGACCACCTCGCCGAGGACGCCCGCGAGCGCTTCCAGGACGCCTTCGCGGCCGTCTGGACGGGCGAGGCGGAGAACGACGGCTTCAACTCCCTCGTCCTGCGCGCCGGACTCAACTGGCGCGAGGCGATGGTGCTCCGCGCCTACGCGAAGTATCTGCGCCAGGCGGGCGCGACCTTCAGCCAGGACTACATGGAGGACACCCTCCGTAACAACGTTCACACCACGCGGCTGCTGGTCTCCCTCTTCGAGGCCCGGATGGCGCCCAACCGCCAGCGAGCCGGCACGGAGCTCATCGAAGGGCTCCTCGAAGAGCTGACCGGCGCACTCGACCAGGTCGCCAGCCTGGACGAGGACCGCATCCTGCGCTCGTTCCTCACCGTCATCAAGGCCACGCTGCGGACGAACTTCTTCCAGAGCGCCAGCAAGGGGCACGACGGGACGGGCCGCAAGGGCGCGGGCGAGAAGCATCACAGCTACGTGTCGATGAAGTTCGACCCGCAGGCCATCCCCGATCTGCCCGCGCCCCGCCCGGCGTACGAGATCTGGGTCTACTCGCCACGCGTCGAGGGCGTGCACCTGCGCTTCGGCAAGGTCGCCCGCGGCGGTCTGCGCTGGTCCGACCGGCGTGAGGACTTCCGTACGGAGATCCTCGGCCTGGTCAAGGCGCAGATGGTCAAGAACACCGTGATCGTGCCCGTCGGCGCCAAGGGCGGCTTCGTCGCCAAGCACCTCCCCGACCCGTCCGTGGACCGCGACGCCTGGCTGGCCGAAGGCATCGCCTCCTACAGGACGTTCATCTCCGCCCTCCTCGACATCACCGACAACATGGTCGGCGGCGAGGTCGTGCCGCCCACCGACGTGGTGCGGCACGACGAGGACGACACCTATCTGGTCGTCGCCGCCGACAAGGGCACCGCGAGCTTCTCCGACATCGCGAACGAGGTCGCCATCGCCTACGACTTCTGGCTCGGCGACGCCTTCGCCTCCGGCGGTTCAGCCGGCTACGACCACAAGGGCATGGGCATCACGGCGCGCGGCGCCTGGGAGTCCGTCGAGCGGCACTTCCGGGAGCTGGGCCACAACACCCAGACCGAGGACTTCACCGTCGCGGGCGTCGGCGACATGTCCGGGGACGTCTTCGGCAACGGCATGCTGCTCTCCGAGCACATTCGGCTGGTCGCCGCCTTCGACCACCGGCACATCTTCCTCGACCCGACGCCGGACGCGGCCACCTCGTTCGCCGAGCGCCGCCGTCTCTTCGAGCTGCCGCGCAGCTCCTGGGCCGACTACGACAAGTCGCTGCTGTCGCAGGGCGGCGGGATCCACCCCCGTACGGCGAAGTCGATTCCCGTCAACGCGCATGTGCGTGAGGCGCTCGGGATCGAGGCGGGCGTGACCAAGCTGACCCCGGCCGATCTGATGCGGGCGATCCTCAGGGCCCCGGTCGACCTGTTGTGGAACGGCGGCATCGGTACGTACATCAAGTCGTCCGCCGAGTCGAACGCGGACGTGGGCGACAAGGCCAACGACGCCATCCGCATCAACGGCGAGGACGTGCGGGCCAAGGTTGTCGGCGAGGGCGGAAACCTGGGCGCGACGCAGCTCGGCCGGATCGAGTTCGCCCGGCGGGGCGCGGGCGGCCAGGGCGGCAGGATCAACACCGACGCGATCGACAACAGTGCCGGTGTGGACACCTCCGACCACGAGGTGAACATCAAGATCCTGCTCAACAGCCTGGTCAAGGAAGGCGACATGACCGTCAAGCAGCGCAACAAGCTGCTGGCGGCCATGACCGACGAGATCGGCAAGCTGGTCCTGCGCAACAACTACGCGCAGAACGTGGCGCTCGCCAACGCCGTCCAGCAGGCCCCGTCCCTGCTCCACGCCCACCAGCGGTTCATGCGCAGACTGGAGCGGGACGGCAGCCTGGACAGGCAGCTCGAATTCCTGCCGGCCGACCGCCAGATCCGCGAACTGCTCAACGGAGGCAAGGGGCTCTCCCAGCCCGAACTCGCCGTCCTGCTCGCGTACACCAAGATCACCGTCGCCGACGAGCTGATCTCCACGAAGCTCCCCGACGACCCGTACCTGCGCAAGCTGCTGTACGCGTACTTCCCCGCGCAGCTCCGCGAGAAGTTCTCCGAGCACGTCGACGCGCACGCGCTGCGCCGCGAGATCATCACGACGGTGCTGGTCAACGACACGGTGAACGCGGGAGGTTCGACCTTCCTGCACCGGCTGCGCGAGGAGACCGGGGCGTCGATCGAGGAGATCGTACGGGCGCAGACAGCCGCGCGGGAGATCTTCGGTCTGGGCCCGGTCTGGGACGCGGTCGAGGCGCTGGACAACACCGTCGGCGCCGACGTCCAGACCCGGATCCGGCTCCACTCACGGCGGCTGGTCGAGCGCGGCACCCGCTGGCTGCTCGGCAACCGGCCGCAGCCGGTCGAGATCGCGGAGACGGTCGAGTTCTTCGCCGAAGGCGTGGAGCAGGTGTGGCAGCAGCTGCCGCGACTGCTGCGCGGCGCCGACCTGGAGTGGTATCAGAACATCGTGGAGGAGCTCTCCTCGGTGGGCGTGCCCGAGGAGTTGGCGCTGCGGGTCGCCGGATTCTCCGCGGCGTTCCCGGCGCTCGACATCGTGCAGATCGCCGACCGCACGGGCAAGGACCCGCTGGCCGTCGCCGACGTGTACTACGACCTCGGCGACCGGCTGCGGATCACGCAGCTGATGGACCGGATCATCGAGCTGCCGAGGGCCGACCGCTGGCAGTCCATGGCCCGCGCGTCGATCCGCGAGGACCTGTACGCGGCGCACGCGGCCCTCGCGTCGGACGTGCTGTCCGTCGGTAACGGGACGTCGACCCCGGAGGAGCGCTTCAAGGCGTGGGAGCAGAAGAACGCGGCGATTCTCACGCGTTCACGCGGCACGCTGGAGGAGATCCAGAGCTCGGACTCCTTCGACCTGGCGAATCTGTCGGTCGCGATGCGGACGATGCGGACGCTGCTGCGCACGCACGGGTAACGGCATATGAGCGGGAGGGGGGGGCCCGCGGTGGGGGCGGGGCCCCCCGCCCCGGGGTGGGGGGGCCGAGCGGGGGGGGGGGGGGGTGGCGGGGGGGGGGGGCCCCCGGGGGGGCGCGAA
>NZ_JBHXRX010000089.1:0-27831 GCF_042714995.1 Streptomyces sp. NPDC058665 | reverse complement strand
AAACCACCCTGCGGGCACTTCGGCGCCTTGCGATGCACCGCACCAGACGCCCCGGCCTTATCCGCGAAGATCCACCGGACAGGACCTGGACGGGAGGCGGCCACCGCCGCCACCCGGCGCCTTACGGGGAGTCGGGGAGCGGCTCCGAACCGGTACGGGCGTGCAGTGCCGCGACCGCCGCCCGCGCGTCCTCCGGCGTCGCCGACGGCGGCAGCGGCTCACCGATCCGTACCCGCACCAGCGACGAACGCAGCCGTCCGTGCTTGGGCAGCAGCCGGTCCGTGCCGCCGATACCCACCGGCACGACGGGGACGCCCGCCCGCTCGGCGAGCACGAGGGCGCCCCGGTGGAAGGTGCCGACGGCGCCGTCCGCCCCACGCGTGCCCTCGGGGAAGAGCACGACCGCGCGGCCGGCCCGCAGGCCGTCCGCCATGGACAGCAGGTCGTCCATGCCGCCGCCGGTGCGCCGCACGGGGAACCCGGCGGCGAGCACGCGGCAGATCCGGCGCCGCCACGGGGAGGCGAACCAGTAGTCGGCCGCCGCCCCGATGGCGGGCCGGTGCCGGGCGTCGAGCGCCGCCAGCAGCGCGGCGGTGTCCGCGTGCGAGGAGTGGTTGGCCACAACTACGCACCCATGGGGCGGCAGTTGACCGTGCCGCCGCACACCGCCTGTGACGGTGAGGACGAGCCACCACAGGGCGCGCCGCAGCACCGCGCCGAGCCGAGTGGGCGAGACGGCGGGCGCCGGTACGGGCCCTGGGCCGCCCGGCCCGCCGGAGACGGTGCCCCGCCCCAGACCCCGGCCCCGTCCGTGCCCCACCCGCGTACGCCCCCGTCGGTGACCGACGACCCGCGTCGTACGCCCCCGCAGCCGCCGCGTCGAACGCGCCGCCCGCAGGGCAGAGCTCCGTGCGGTCATGCCGTCACCACCATCGCGAGCAGGAGCGCCAGGAGCAGGGAGTCGATCCGGTCGAGCAGCCCGCCGAAGCCCGGCAGCCAACTGCCCGCGTCCTTCACGCCCGCCTCCCGCTTGACCATGGATTCGAGCAGGTCGCCGAGCACGCAGCCGATCAGGACCGCCGCCCACAGCGGCGGTGTGAAGGCACCGACGGCGGCCAGGGCGAGGCCGGTCGCCCCCGCGGCGCCCAGCACCCCCGCCCATGTCTTGCTGGGCGAGAGAAGCGACAACGGCCGGGCGAGCGGGCCGCGCCGTCCCAGCGCCGTACCGCCGCACCACGCCCCGACGTCGCCGAGCGCCACCGCCAGCCCGACCGCGACCGCCGTGTCCTGAAGCACCACGAGTCCGGTGAGCGGGAGGGGAATCCACAACAGGGCGAAGACGGTGCGCGCGGTGCGGGTGAAGCCCCGCTCGTGGTCGCCCGCCAGCAGCGCCGGCAGCGCCGCCGCCATGAACAGCAGCGCCACCACCCGGAGATCGACCGCCCCCGCGCCCAGAGCCCCGGGCACCAGCCACGCGAGCGCCGGGAGTACGACGGCGGCCACGGCCAGCACGGTGTGCTCCGCGCGCGGGAGCCCCGCCAACCGTACGTACTCGCTCACCGCCGTCACCCCGAGCGCCGCGGCCAGCGCGAACGCGCCCCCGGCTCCCAGGAACAGCGACCCCAGGAACACCGGCGCGGCGATCGCCCACGTCCGCCACCGTCTGCGCAGCTCCGCCCGCATCCTGAGGCGCGCGGGCAGCGCCGCCACCGCGATGCCGCTCGCCCCGAGGGCGCCCGCGACGAGGGGCACGGCACGCCCCACGGCCTCGCCCGCGATCAGCACGCCGCTCATGCGAGCTTCCTCCAGACCCAGCCGAAGCGGACGACGGCCGTGAGCGCCGAGCCCGCCGCGATCACGACGAGCACCGGCACCGCCCAGCCGGTCGCGGCGGCGATGACGACGAGCAGGCAGCGTTCGGTCTTGCCGACGGGGCCGCCGTTACGGCGCGGCGCGCCCGCCGCCGTACCCGCGAGGGACACCCAGGACGGCAGCGTCGCCGCCAGCCCCGCCACCGCGACCAGCCACAGCGGCGCGAGCGCGATGAAGCCGGCGAGGACGACCAGATCGGCCGCGCGGTCGCCGAGTTCGTTGAGGACGGCGCCGCGCCGGGTCGTCCGGCCGGTGTCCCGTGCCAGCGCCCCGTCGAGGTTGGCGAAGGCCAGACGGGCGGCGAGAAGGACGACGACGGGGAGCGCGGCGAGCGGACCGGCGGGCAGCCAGGCGACGGCGGCGCCCGCACCGGCCGCGCTGACGACACCCGCCGCGGTGAGCGTGTCGGGCGACACCTCGCGGCGGACGAGTGCGGCCCGGACTCCGGAGAGCCGGGACGCGTACCAGGGCTTGAGTGCGTAAAGGCCGTTCATGTGGCCAACTGTCGCGACAGACACGCCCTTTCGACATGGAGCAGCTACTCAACCGAGCACTGAGTACATACGCGGGCCTTTGGCCTGAAAGAGTGAGACGCATGTCAGACCCGCTGCGCACCGCGCACACCTTTGAGCTCGATCCGGCGACCCTCGGCGAGATCCGCGCCCTCCTGGACGACGCCTTCGACGGGCATTTCAGTGAGGAGGACTGGGCGCACGGGCTCGGCGGCGTCCATGTCCTCGTACGGGACAGGGCGGGCGCGCTCGTCGCGCACGGCAGCGTGATCCAGCGCCGGCTGACGCACGCGGGCCACTCCTACCGCGTGGGTTACGTGGAGGCGGTCGCCGTCCGTCCCGACCGGCGCAGGGACGGGCTCGGCGGCCGGGTCATGGAGGTGCTGGAGCGGGTCGTCGGCCGGGCGTACGACGTCGGCGCGCTCTCCGCGTCCGAGGCGGGCTCGCGTCTCTACCTGTCGCGCGGCTGGCATCAGTGGGAGGGCCGCGTCGAGGTGCTGAGCCCGGACGGGGTGGTGCGGCTCCCCGAGGAGGAGGGGAGCACCTTCCTCTGGCCGGTGCCCGATCGTGAACTCCCGTCCGCCGAGGACGCGTTGATCTTCGACTGGCGCGACGGCGATGTGCTGTAGAGGGCGCCCCTCCGCCGCGGCGTACGGGGCGCCGCGGCCACCGCCGCCGGTCCCGCTCCCGGCGGCGACGGGACCGCTCGACGGCACTCTCCGGCACTCTCCGACGACGAATCGCCGCACTGGATCAAGGCCGCCGTCTCAGATAGTAGGAAGTCCGACTAACTGTGGAGACAGAACGGCCCGGCTCCCTTAGCTTTGTACGAGCCGAACGACTCGCTTGATCCAGCGAACGGCGGACGTGAGCATCGCCCTCACGCAGGCAACCCCTGCGGCGCGAGCTCCCCGCCCATCCGGCGCGTAGCAGATGCCTCGTACGGCCCCCCAATCCGTATGCCTCAGCTGTCTCAAGGAGTCGATGACCATGGCCGAGACAACAGTCCGCCGCGTCCGTCACCACGCCCGCGGCAACGAGTCTGACCGCAAGAACGCCGCAGCGGCCCTCCAGCGCGCCCTCGACCGCCGGGACAACGGCGGCTCCACCGGCCACTGAGCCGCGACGGGACGAACGGGGCCAACCGGCCCTTCACTTGCGCGCGCACCCCCGCGTGAAACACGTACCGTCCGAATCGTGGACCACGCGTGTCAGGCACTGGGACGCGCAGTAAGGTGCCCGTCATGTCTCGCAGCATCAATCTCGCAGTGATCCCCGGTGACGGCATCGGCCAGGAGGTCGTGGCCCAGGGCCTGAAGGTCCTCGGCTCCGTACTCCCGCAGGATGTGAAGTTGGAGACCAAGGAGTACGACCTCGGCGCCAAGCGCTGGCACCGTACCGGGGAGACCCTCCCGGACGCGGAACTCGCCGCGCTCAAGACGCACGACGCGATCCTCCTCGGTGCCATCGGCGACCCCTCCGTGCCGTCCGGGATCCTGGAGCGGGGGCTGCTGCTGAAGCTGCGGTTCGCCTTCGACCACTATGTGAACCTGCGGCCGTCGAAGCTCTTCCCGAACCAGGCCACACCGCTGGCCGGCCGTCCGGACATCGACTTCGTCGTCGTACGTGAGGGCACCGAGGGCCCGTACACGGGCAACGGCGGCTCCCTGCGCACCGGTACGCCCGCCGAGGTGGCCACCGAGGTCAGCCTCAATACGGCGTACGGCGTGGAGCGGGTCGTGCGCGACGCGTACGAGCGTGCCGACTCCCGCCCCCGCAAGAAGCTGACGCTTGTCCACAAGAACAACGTCCTCGTTTACGCGGGCCACCTCTGGAAGCGGATCTTCGACCGGGTCGGCCAGGAGTACCCCGGCGTCTCCACCGACTATCTGCACGTCGATGCCGCGACGATCTTCTTCGTCACCCAGCCCGAGCGGTTCGACGTGATCGTCACCGACAACCTCTTCGGTGACATCCTCACCGACCTCGCCGCTGCCGTGACCGGCGGCATCGGCCTGGCCGCATCCGCGAACATCAACCCCGACCGGGCGTTCCCGTCCATGTTCGAGCCCGTCCACGGCTCGGCGCCGGACATCGCGGGCCAGGGGAAGGCCGACCCCACGGCCACGATCCTCTCGGTCGCACTGCTGCTGCGGCACCTCCGCTTCGACGCCGAGGCCGCCCGTGTCGAGGAGGCCGTCGCGGCCGACCTCGCGGAGCGCGGCGGTGCGCCCCGTACGACCGACGAGATCGGTGACGCGCTCGTCGTACGAGTAGCGGGCTGACCCGACGACGCCTTCCACCGCCGCCGGGTCGCAGCACCCGGCGGCTGTGCTTCGCGGCCACCGGGTGTCACCATCATCCGCAGGGCCGCATTCACCCCGATTCATGCCAAGCTCAGCCACGCGCCACAATGGCGGTGGGCCGTAGCGTGAGGGAAAGCTCGGACGTCCTAGTACCTGTAGCGGCGTGAGCGCGGTCCGTCATACACAACCGGTGAAGGACAAGAACTCATGACCACGCCCACGACGCCATTGCCCACTCTCGCGCTCAAGCCCTCGTCGAATCCGCTGTCCGACGCGCAGCGCGAGGCGATCCTGGCCGCTCCCGGCTTCGGTCGCCACTTCACCGACAACATGGTGACCATCAGGTGGACGGAGGGCCGGGGCTGGCACGACGCGGAGCTGGTGCCGTACGGGCCGCTCTCGCTCGACCCGGCCAACATGACGCTGCACTACGCGCAGGAGATCTTCGAAGGGCTGAAGGCGTACCGCCGCCCCGACGGCAGCGTCGCCACCTTCCGGCCCGAGACCAACGCCCTGCGCTTCCAGGTCTCCGCGCGCCGGCTGGCGATGCCCGAGCTGCCGGCCAAGACGTTCATCGAGGCGTGCGACGCGCTGGTGCGGCAGGACCAGGCGTGGGTCCCGCCGCACGGCGGCGAGGCGTCGCTGTATCTGCGGCCGTTCATGATCGCGACCGAGGTGGGCCTCGGTGTGAAGCCGTCGAACGAGTATCTGTTCCTCGTCATCGCCTCCCCGGCCGGCGCGTACTTCCCGAGCGGCGTGAAGCCCGTCTCGGTCTGGCTCTCCGAGAACTATGTGCGCGCCGTCCCCGGCGGCATGGGCTTCGCCAAGACCGGCGGCAACTACGCGGCCTCCCTGCTCGCGCAGGCCGAGGCGGCGGCCGAGGGCTGCGACCAGGTCGTCTGGCTGGACGCGCTGGAGCACCGCTGGGTCGAGGAGATGGGCGGGATGAACCTGTACTTCGTGTACGGGGACAAGATCGTCACTCCCGAGCTCACCGGCTCGCTGCTGGCCGGCATCACCCGCGACTCGCTGCTGAAGATGGCGAGCGACCTCGGCTACTCGTCCGAGGAGCGCCGTATCTCCACCGACCAGTGGCGCCGCGACACCGAGAACGGCACCCTCACCGAGGTCTTCGCGTGCGGTACGGCCGCCGTCATCACGCCGGTCGGCCTCGTCAGGTCGACGAGCGGTGAGTGGACGCACTCGGGCGGCGAGCCCGGCGAGGTCACCACGAAGCTGCGCGAGGCGCTGCTGGACATCCAGACGGGCCGGGCCGAGGACGTCCACAACTGGATGCACCACGTGGTCTGACGTGCCGCCGCGGACGGTTACCGGGCCGGTGGGTACGCGGGGTGGCGGCATTCGCTGTGTGACCCGACGGCAACGCCCTGTGCCCTCATCAGGTACAACGTACGGGTGACACCCACCGCACGCCGCCGCAACGCGGCCCCGCCCCGTGAGGCCGTGCTCTCCGCCGCCATGGACACCATCGCCCGGCGCGGGCTCGACGGGCTCACCATGGCGGGGCTCGGACGCGACGTGGGGATGAGCAGCGGGCACCTCCTCTACTACTTCCGTACTAAGGACGAGCTGCTGCTCCAGACGCTGGAGTGGAGCGAGTCACGGCGCGGGGCCGAGCGGCGGGGGCTGCTGGCCCGGCAGGCGCCGGTGCGGGAGCGGCTGGACGCGTACGTCGGTCTGTACGTCCCCGACGGCCACCGCGACCCGCACTGGACGCTGTGGCTGGAGGTCTGGAACCGCTCGCAGGTCGCCGCCGACGAGGTCCGTGACCGGCAGGCGGCGATCGAGCGGGCCTGGCACCGGGATCTGGTGGCGCTGCTCGCCGAGGGGATCTCACGAGGTGAGCTGCGGGCCGTCGACCCTGACCGGTTCGCCACCCGGCTGCGCGCTCTGCTCGACGGCTTCTGCGTTCATCTGGCGGTCGGCATTCCGGGCATCGGCAGGGCCCAAGTCCTGCGACATGTTCGCGAGTTCATCGAGGACACGCTGATCTGAGCCCGTCCGGGCCGTACGCCCCCGGGGTGCTTACGGCCCGGACCGCCCGCACCGTGCGTCCCCCGGGCCTCCTGCGTACCGCCCGCATCGTGAGACGGGGCTTCCACCTGGGCGTAAACGTGCCAAACTGCTGTGGTGTCCTCGTTCGCCATGATTATCGGCAGCAGGCGCGCCGGTCCGCAGTGACCGCCACGTACCACCACGTACGGAGCGGGCATCGTGCCCCAGACCCGCGCGCAGACCTCTCGCACCCGCGAGGGGTTTTTTCGTTTTCCGGCCCCATCCCGGCCGGGACGGGACGCACGCGAAGACGGTGGCGGTGGAGCCAGATCCCTCCCACACTCCACATTCCACACTCGACAGGAGCCACAGAGTCATGACCACGGAATCAACGGTCACCGACGACAGTTTCCATGTCTTCGACACCACGCTGCGCGACGGAGCCCAGCGCGAAGGCATCAATCTGACGGTCGCCGACAAGCTGACCATCGCGCGGCACCTGGACGACTTCGGGGTGGGGTTCGTCGAGGGCGGCTGGCCGGGCGCCAACCCGCGCGACACCGAGTTCTTCGCCCGCGCCCGGAGCGAGATCGACTTCAAGCACGCCAAGCTCGTCGCCTTCGGCTCCACGCGCCGCCCCGGCGCCACCGCGGCAGAAGACCCGCAGGTCAGGGCGCTGCTCGAATCCGGCGCCCCGGTGATCACGCTCGTCGCCAAGTCACACGACCGGCACGTCGAGCTCGCGCTCCGTACGACGCTCGAAGAGAACCTGGCGATGGTCGCCGACACCGTCTCCCACCTGCGCGAACAGGGCAGGCGCGTCTTCGTCGACTGCGAGCACTTCTTCGACGGCTACCGCGCCAATCCCGAGTACGCCAAGGCCGTCGTCCGGGCCGCCGCCGAGGCGGGCGCCGACGTCGTCATCCTCTGTGACACCAACGGCGGCATGCTGCCCGCCCAGATCCAGGCCGTGGTCGCCACCGTGCTCGCCGACACCGGCGCCCGGCTCGGCATCCACGCCCAGGACGACACCGGCTGCGCCGTCGCCAACACCCTCGCCGCCGTCGACGCGGGCGCCACACACGTACAGTGCACCGCCAACGGCTACGGCGAGCGCGTCGGCAACGCGAACCTCTTCCCCGTCGTCGCCGCGCTGGAGCTCAAGTACGGCAAGACCGTCCTGCCCCCGGGCGCGCTGTCGGAGATGACCCGGATCTCGCACGCCATCGCCGAGGTCGTCAATCTGACGCCCTCCACCCACCAGCCGTACGTCGGTGTCTCCGCATTCGCGCACAAGGCCGGGCTGCACGCCTCCGCGATCAAGGTCGACCCCGACCTCTACCAGCACATCGACCCCGCGCGGGTCGGCAACACCATGCGGATGCTCGTCTCCGACATGGCAGGACGCGCCTCGATCGAGCTCAAGGGCAAGGAACTGGGCATCGACCTCGGCGACGACCGTGACCTGGTCGCCCGCGTCGTCGGCCGAGTCAAGGAGCGCGAGCTCAAGGGCTACACCTACGAGGCGGCCGACGCCTCCTTCGAACTGCTGCTGCGCGAGGAGGCCGAGGGCAAGGCCCGCACTTACTTCCGTACGGAGTCGTGGCGCGCCATCGTCGAGGACCGCCCCGACGGCTCGCACGCCAACGAGGCGACCGTGAAGCTGTGGGCCAAGGGCGAGCGCATCGTCGCCACCGCCGAGGGCAACGGGCCGGTCAACGCGCTGGACCGGGCCATGCGGGTCGGCCTGGAGCGCATCTACCCGCAGCTCGCCAAGCTGGAGCTGATGGACTACAAGGTGCGCATCCTGGAGGGCAAGCACGGCACGGAGTCCACGACGCGCGTGCTGATCACCACGGGGGACGGGGCGGCGGAGTGGTCGACGGTGGGCGTCGGCGAGAACGTGATCGCCGCGTCGTGGCAGGCCCTGGAGGACGCGTACACCTACGGACTGCTGCGGGCCGGGGTCGAGCCGGCCGAGTAGAGCGCGAGCCGGGCCCCAGGGAGTTGGACGTACGTACGTACGGGGTGCCCGTGACCGCCCGGTCACCGACACCCCGTACGCGTGAAACGGGTCACCGACCGTCCCCTACGCCTGGAGCCGCCACTTCTGGTTGGCCGCCCCGGTGCAGCTCCACAGCTGCGCCTTCGCCCCGTTCGCCGACGAATTGCCGGTGATGTCGAGGCACTTGTCGGCGGGAGCGTTCACCAGATCACCGCTGCCGGACTCGTATCTCCACTGCTGCGCCCCGGAGCCGTTGCAGTCGTACAGCTGCACCTTTGCTCCGTCGGCGGTCGACGCCGCCGCGACGTCGAGGCACTTGCCGAGCGTGCGCACCGAGCCGTCGCCGCCGATCGTCCAGCGCTGCGCCGCGGAGCCGTTGCAGTCCCAGAGCTGGACCGCCGTACCGTTGGCGCTGCTCCCGCCGGCCACGTCGAGGCACTTGCCGCCGAGACCGTTCAGGGTGCCCGCGGTGCCGCCACCGCCGCCGGACTGGCCGCCGGCCCAGGTGAAGGTGGCCGACGTCTTGCCGGGCAGTGAGTAGACGAAGTTCTGGCCGCCCCAGTTGACCCGGATTTCCCGCGCCTGCGTCGCCTCGTTGTACGCGATCAGCGCCTTCGAGCCGTTCGGGTTCCGTCAGGCCACGTTGGGCACGGTGGTGCTCGCGCTCGACTCGATACGGTGCGCGCCCGGCGTCACGAACTTGGTGAGGTGCCCCATCGTGTAGTACTCGATGTTGTACTTCACCTGACCGTGCTGCGCGCCGCCGTTGTTGACGGTGATCAGCCCGTCACAGGTGCCGCAGCCGCCGTTGTGCGGACCGCGGTTCTGGTCCACCGCCAGGGACCACTTGGTCACCGACTTCGCCCAGTTGCGGGTGTAGTTGATGATGTTGGCCATGTCCTCGGTCTGCTGATTGCCGATCCAGGTACCGCCGGAGTGCTCGGTCTGGAAGGCGTCCAGCTGCGGGTACTCGTTGTGCACCAGCGTCTGCTTGTTGACGTCGCCGCCGTAGCCGTGCCAGGCGATGCCGCCGAAGTTGGGGTGGCTGCGGATCGCCGCGTCGTTCACGGTCTCCGCCGCGTACGCGTCGTAGGTGTCCCAGTTCCAGTCGTGCGCCATGACCTTGGTGGGCAGACCGGCCGCCTGGAGTCCGGGCAGCAGCTCGGCCTTCGTGAAGTACGCGAGACCCGAGGCGTTCCAGCTCATGGACGGGTACGAGGAGCAGCAGGTCGGCTCGTTCTGCGCCGAGACGTAGTCGATCGGGACGCCCTGATCGCGGTACGCCTGAAGGTACTTGACGAAGTAGTCGGCGTAGACACCGTAGTTCTCCGCCTTCAGCCAGCCGCCGTTGAGCTGGCCGTTGTCCTTCATCCACGCCGGGGCGGTCCAGGGCGACGCCATCGTCGTCAGCGCCGGGTTGAGCTGCTTCGCCTGCTTCGTCAGCGGCAGCACGTCCTGGAGATCATGTGCGATAGAGAATTCCGACAGATCGGGGTCGGTCTGGCCGGAAGACATGTCGTCGAAGGTGTAGCCGAACCGCGCGAGGTCGGAGCCGCCCAGCGGGTTGCGGATGAACGAGAGCCCGATGCCGTCGGCCGGCGAGAAGAGCTTGCGCATCGTGTCGTCCCGGGTGGCCTGGGAGAGCGCCCCGCTGCCCTTCATCAGCCAGGCGGCCGTATCCGTGAACGAGGCGCCGCCGCCGGTGAAGGTCTGGTACTTGGTGTTCTCGTCGACGGTGATGTTCGTGCCGCTGCCGCCGTTGCCCGGCTGGAAGTTGACAGGGGTCTGCTGCTGGAGGCCCCGGGTCACGGTGCGGCCTCCACCGTCGCTGGTCGTCGTGAGCCAGATGTTCACCTGCTCGCCCGCGGCCTGCGCCGTACCCGCGGAGACGCCGGTGAGGCCGACGGTCGACAGCACACCGACGAGGAGCAACCTCGTCAGCCGCCGCCCGGTGCCACTCGGTCTGATCATGGGGAGCTGCCCTCCCTGGCAGAGGGGTGGGGGGTCTTCCATGGATCGTGAGGCGAGAGTGAACTCCGATGTGAACTCCAGTCAAGGAATTGAACATTCAGAACCTGAACGCATAACCCCCTCTCGCTCCCCAGGAGTCGCCTCCCGAGTAATTTCGGTGTGAAGTCTTGACGGTGTTGGTCTGGACCGGTTAACTCACCGCTCACATTGGAACCGGTTCCGGAACCGGTACCGGAACCGGTTCCAGCCAACGATTCGGAGGCCCTCCGATGCGTGTCACCATTGCCGATGTCGCCCGCGCGGCCGGTGTCAGCAAGACGACCGTGTCCCGGGTCATCAACACCAAGGGTGAGGTCGACGGCGGAACGGCCGCCCGAGTCCGAGAAGTGATCGCATCTCTTGGATACGTGCCCAGCTCGGGCGCCGTCGGACTGGCCCGCGGCAGCAGCCGTACGGTCGGGATGCTGGTGCCCTCGCTGACCTGGCCGTGGATGGGCGAAGTCCTGCAGGGCGTCGTCGACACGGTGGAGGCCGCCGGCTACGGCCTGCTGCTCTTCACCTTCAACCGCGGCGCGGACTCGGTCGAGCGCTTCACCACCCAGGTCTCCGCGCGGGCCTTCGACGGACTGCTGGTCGTCGAGCCCGAGAACACGCTCGACAAGATCATCGCCCTCAGCCACAAAGGTCTGCCCGTCGTGCTGATCGACGACCGCGGCAGCCACCCCGACGACTTCCCCTCCGTCGTGACCACCAACCACGAAGGAGGTGCGTCCGCCGCCCGCCACCTGCTGGCCGACGGACGCAGCAGACCCCTGGTCATCACGGGGCCGGCGCAGTTCGGCTGCGTACGCGACCGGCTCGGCGGCTTCCGCGAGATCCTGCCGACCGACCTGGTCGCCGTGGGGGACTTCACGGAGCTCTCCGGACGTCTCGCCGTGGAGCAACTCCTCAGCGCCGGGACCTCGTTCGACTCCGTCTTCGCGCACAACGACATCAGCGCCGCGGGGGCGCTGAGGGCGCTGCGCGCGGCGGGGCGGTCGGTGCCTGACGACATCGCCGTGGTCGGGTTCGACGACATCCCGATGGCCCAGCACACCGAACCGCCCCTGACCACCGTCCGTCAGCCCACCCGGCGGATGGGGGAGACGGCGGCGCTGATGCTGCTCGGGCACCTGGGAGGGAAGACCGCGCCGGACGAACCGGTCGTTCTTCCGACCGAGTTGGTCGTACGGCAGTCGGCGCCGCTGGCCGCGGCGAACTCGGCGCGCAACTCAGCGGCCACGGCGGGGAGTTCCGCCGCGAGTCCGTCGGGTGCCGTGCCCGTTGACTCCGTACCGGCGTAGCCCGGAGTCAGGTTCGCACCACCTGCCGCACCGTCAGAACAGCACCATCAGCAACAGCCGCACCACCGGCACTACCGGCACTACCGGCGTACCCGGCAACAGCCGCGTCACCGGCAAGAGCGTCACCCCGGCACACCCGCACCCAGCACCTGGTAACGCACCACACCCGGTCCTCAGGCCCCCAGTTCCACGGGCCAGCCGTCCCACAGAGCTGCATTCCCTTTCTGGAGTCGCCATGTCCGCACACCGCAAGCTCCGGGCGCTTGCCGCCGCCACCGTCGTGGCCGCGCTCGCCGCCGGATGTTCCTCGGCCAACTCGGATGCCAACCGGTCATCAGGCGGCGCCTCCGGCGTCCTCACCATCGGTATGCCGAACGGCCCGCAGACCAACAACAGCAACCCGTTCCTCGGCACCTCCGCCGGCGCGTCGCTGGGCTACCGCTACATGATCTACGAGCCCCTGGTGATGAACAACCAGGTCCGCCCCAGCGAGAAGGGCAAGCCCTGGCTGGCGAGCGACTGGAAGTGGGAGTCGAACTTCACCAAGGTCACCTTCACGATCGACGAGCGGGCGAAGTGGTCGGACGGCAAGAAGCTGAGCGCCGAGGACGTGGCGTTCACCTTCGAGCTGATCAAGAAGTACCCGGCGCTCAACGGCAACGGCGTGCCCTACGACGGCATAGCCGTGGAGGGCGGCAAGGTCGTCCTCACCTTCAAGGAATCGCAGTACGTCAACCAGAACAAGATCACCACGACCTTCGTCGTGCCGAAGCACATCTGGGAGAAGGTCAAGGACCCGGCGACGTGGCCCAACCGCGAGCCGGTCGGCTCGGGGCCGTACAAGCTCAAGACGTTCACGCCGCAGACCACCACGCTCGACACCACGTCCTCCTACTGGAAGGGCAAGACGCAGGTGAAGGAGCTCCGCTTCACCTCGTACAACGACAACAGCGCGCAGACCACCGCACTCGCCAACGGCAAGGCCGAGTGGTCGTTCGTGTTCATGCCGAACTACAAGCAGCTGTACGTCGCCAAGGACCCCAAGAACAACAAGCTCTGGTTCCCCTCCGGCCTCGGCATCCACGGCCTGTGGTTCAACACCACCAAGGGCCCGCTGGGTGACCCGGCGCTGCGCAAGGCGATGGCCATGGTGATCGACCGCAAGGCGATCCACATCCAGGCGCAGGCCACGCTCTACCCGGAGATCACCAACCCGACCGGCATCCCGCTGCCCGCCGGTGAGTCCTTCCTCGCCCCCGAGTACAAGGGCGTCACGATCAAGCCCGACGTCGCCGGCGCGAAGAAGGTCCTGGACGAGGCCGGTTACACGCTCGACGGCAGCACCCTGAAGGACCCCGACGGCAAGGCCGTGAAGCTGACCTTCACCGACCCCGCCGGCTGGAACGACTACATCACGGGCCTGTCCATCATCAAGGACAACATCAAGCCCCTGGGTATCGAGGCGAAGGTCAAGACGCAGACCGCCGAGGCGTGGACCGCCGACGTCGGCAACGGCAACTTCGACGCCACGCTGCACTGGACCAACTCCGGTGCCACGCCGTACGACATGTACCAGAACATCATGGACGGCGCGCTGCTCCAGCCCATCGGCAAGAACGCCCCTCTCGGCAACTTCGGCCGGTTCGACAACCCCGCGGCGACCAAGGCGCTGAAGGAGTACGCGAACGCGACGGAGGACTCGGCGCGCACCACCGCGCTGAACACCCTCCAGAAGATCATGGTCGACGAGGTCCCGATGATCCCGACGGCGGCGGCGCCCATCGGTGCGGAGTACTCCACGAAGAACTGGGTGGGCTGGCCCACCGAGGCCGACCCGTACGGCCCGCCGCAGCCGACCCAGCCGAACGCGCTGGATGTCGTACTGCACCTCAAGCCCGCGAAGTAACGAGGCCGGCCGATGACCAACCACGACCGAGACCCCGCTCCCGACAGCGGCACGGCTGTCGACTCCGGCACCGTTCCGGGCGGCGGCACCGTTCACGACAGCGACATCGTGCTCGAAGCGCGCGGCGTCACCAAGCACTTCCCCGTCAGACGGACCGTCGGCGACCTCGTCGGCCGCCGGCGCCGCACCGTCCACGCCGTCGACGACGTCTCGCTGCGCCTGCGGCGCGGCAGCGTCACGGCACTGGTCGGTGAGTCGGGGTCGGGCAAGTCGACGGTGGCCCGGCTGCTGTCACAGCTGTATCCGCTCACCGCGGGCGAGATACGGCTCGGCGGCACCCCGGTCAAGGCGGGTCGCGGCCGGTCCTTCCGGGCGTACGTGAAACAGGTCCAGCTGATCTTCCAGGACCCGTTCGCCTCGCTCAATCCCGTACACACGGTGCGCTACCACCTCACCCGCTCGCTGAAGATCCATGGCAAGCAGGCCACCGAGGCGGAGGCGTGCGAACTGCTGGAGCGTGTCCAACTCCTGCCCCCTTCTCAATACTTGGACAAGTTCCCGCACGAGCTCTCCGGCGGCCAGCGCCAGCGCGTCGCCATCGCGCGGGCGCTGGGCGCCGACCCCAAGGTGCTCCTCGCCGACGAGCCCGTCTCCATGCTGGACGTCTCGATCCGGCTCGGCGTACTCAACCTGCTGCGTGACCTCAAGGAGCGCCTGCACCTCGCGATCCTCTACATCACGCACGACATCGCGTCCGCGCGGTACTTCGCCGACACGACCCTGGTGATGTACGCGGGCCGGATCGTGGAGGGCGGCGACAGCGAGACCGTCACCCAGCAACCCGCGCACCCTTATACCCAGTTGCTGATCGCCTCGGCCCCCGACCCCGACCGGATCGCGGACGAGGAGGACCAGGAAGAGACCGGAAGCGGCGAGCC
The DNA here is from genome assembly GCF_042714995.1 of Streptomyces sp. NPDC058665. Classification (NCBI taxonomy): domain Bacteria; kingdom Bacillati; phylum Actinomycetota; class Actinomycetes; order Kitasatosporales; family Streptomycetaceae; genus Streptomyces; species Streptomyces sp. NPDC058665. Next base: position 12,962 of record NZ_JBHXRX010000089.1, on the reverse strand, counting down.
CCCTTCACTCATCTCCCCGCCAGGGGGCTGCCGCTTCCACCCCCGCTGTCCCAAGGCGATGAAGCGCTGCCGCACCGAACTGCCGCCGCGCTTCGAACTCGACGACGGCCAGTGGGCGGCGTGCTGGCTGTACGAGGACCGCCCCGTCACCACGGCCGTCCCCGGCGCTCCCGCGAGCACGACGGAGGTGGCGGCGAAGTGAAGTTCGTCCTCCAGCGGATCCTCTTCTACGTCATCACGGCGTGGGCGGCGATCACCATCAACTTCCTGATCCCGCGGCTGATGCCCGGCGACCCGGTCCAGGCCCTGATCGCCCGCTTCCAGGGCCAGCTCGACACCAGCGCGATCGCCTCCCTCAAGGCTCTCTTCGGCCTCGACAAGGAACGCTCGCTCTGGCAGCAGTACACCGACTACTGGGGCCAGCTCTTCCAGGGCGACCTCGGGCTCTCCTTCACCTTCTTCCCGACGCCCGTCAGCGAGGTCATCTCGCAGTCGCTGCCCTGGACGCTGGTGCTGGTCGGCCTCACCACCCTGATCAGCTTCCTGCTCGGCACCGGCATCGGGGTCTACAGCGGCTGGCGCCGCGGGTCGTGGATGGACAGCCTGCTGCCCGTCACGACGTTCATCTCCTCGATCCCGTACTTCTGGCTCGGGCTCATCGCCATCGCCCTGTTCGCCGTGAAGTGGCCGATCTTCCCGGCGGCCGGCGGTTACGACAGCTCGCTGGTGCCCGCGTTCGACGTGCCGTTCATCTCCAGCGCGCTGTACCACGGCTTCCTGCCCGGCATCACGATCATCCTCAGCGCCATCGCCGGCTGGATCCTCGGTATGCGCAACATGATGGTGACCGTCTCGTCCGAGGACTACGTCATGGTCGCGCAGGCCAAGGGACTCTCCGAGCGCCGCGTGATGTTCTCGTACGCCGCGCGCAACGCGATCCTCCCCAACATCTCCGGCTTCGCGCTCTCCCTGGGCTTCATCGTCGGCGGCACGCTGCTGGTGGAGATGGTCTTCTCCTATCCGGGCATCGGCTACCAGCTCTTCCAGGCGGTCGGTGCGAAGGACTATCCGCTGATGCAGGGCGTCTTCCTGATCATCACGCTCTCCGTGCTCGCGGCGAATCTCCTCGCGGACATGGTCTATCTGTTCCTCGACCCGCGTACCCGGAAGGAGGCCTGAGCCATGTCCATCCCCGCGACAGAGGTCGCCGTGCTCGACGCGGCTCCGGCGCCCACCCCCTCCAAGCGAGCCAGACTGCGCTTCCTGCGCGGCGGCAAGACCCTGACCGGGATCTCGATCCTGGGGTTCTTCACGCTGCTCGCGATCATCGGGCCGTGGATCGCCCCGTACGACCCCGACATGATGAGCGACAAGCTGCTTCAGCCGCCGTCGGGCGACCACTGGTTCGGCACCACCCAGACCGGTCAGGACGTGCTGTCGCAGATCCTCGTCGGCACCCGGGGCGTGCTCCTGGTGGGCTTCGTCGCCGGTTTCTTCGCGACGGTGCTCTCGGTGCTGGTCGGCGTCACCTCCGGATTCCTCGGCGGCGTCCTGGACGAGATCCTCTCGGCGCTGTCCAACATCTTCCTCGTCATCCCGGCGCTGCCGCTGATCATCATCATCGCCAGCTTCGTCTCGGACGCGGGCGATCTGCTGATCGCCGTCGTGATCGCCTTCACGTCATGGGCGTGGGGAGCGCGGGTGCTGCGTGCCCAGACGCTCTCGCTGCGACGGCGCGACTACGTCGAGGCGGCGAGAGCCACCGGCGAACCGACGTGGCGGATCATCGGCTTCGAGATCATGCCGAACCTCACCGCCGTGATCGCGTCCGGCTTCGTCGGCACCGTCATCTTCGCCGTACTCCTTGAGATCACCCTCGCGTTCATCGGCGTCGCGGACATCTCCAACTGGAACTGGGGCACCGTCCTGTTCTGGGCGCAGTCCAACCAGGCCCTCGCGCAGGGCGCGTGGTGGTGGTTCGTGCCCGCCGGGCTCTGCATCGCCCTGCTCGGCACCGCGCTCGCGCTGATCAACTTCGGCATCGACGAGTTCGTGAACCCGCGGCTGCGCACCGAGACCGGCTCGTCGCGGAAGATCCGGATGCGGGTCGGCTTCACGCCGGTGGCGCGTACGGACCGTACGAACGGGGCCGCCCCGACGAAGGGGGCCGCGCCGGCCGAGGCGACACCCGACCGCACGCCAGACAAGGAGCCCCGCTCATGACGACCGGTCGCCCCGTCCTCACCATCAGCGGCCTCAATGTCGATTACGGCACCGGCCCCGGCGCGGTCCATGCGCTGCGCGACATCGACCTGACCCTGCACCGGGGCGAGGTACTCGGCCTGGCCGGCGAGTCGGGCTCGGGCAAGTCCACGCTCGCCTACGCCGTGACCCGGCTGCTCTCGCCGCCCGGCGTGATCACCGGCGGCGACGTCCACTACCGCCCGCCTGGGGACGACGCGGCCCCCGTGGACCTGCTGACGCTCACGCCGCAGGAGCTGCGTGCCTTCCGCTGGCAGGAGCTGTCGATCGTCTTCCAGGGCGCGATGAACTCCCTCAACCCCGTGCACACGGTGCACAGTCAGCTCACCGATGTGCTCAAGGCGCACCGTCCGGAGATGAGGTCGGCCGAGCGCACCGGGCGCGCTGAGGAACTGCTGAACCTGGTGGGGATCTCCCGCGACCGGCTCGGCGCGTTCCCGCACCAGCTCTCCGGCGGGATGCGCCAGCGCGTGATGATCGCGATGGCGCTCGCGCTGGAGCCCGAGATCGTCATCATGGACGAACCGACCACCGCACTCGACGTGGTGATGCAGCGTCAGATCCTGCGCAAGCTTGTCGCGCTCCGCGAGAAGCTCGGCTTCTCGGTCGTTTTCATCACCCACGACATCTCGCTACTGATCGAGTTCTCGGACCGGATCGCGATCATGTACGGCGGCCGGATCGTCGAGGAGGCGGGCGCCGCCGAGATCTACCGAGACCCGCGCCACCCCTACAGCGACGGGCTGCTCCACTCCTTCCCCGCGCTGCACGGGCCCCGCAGGGAGCTGACCGGCATCCCCGGTTCACCGCCGCACCTGACGGCGATGCCAGCGGGCTGCGCCTTCCATCCGCGCTGCGGCAAGGCGTTCGACCCGTGCGCCGAGCACGTACCCGTGCTGGCCGCGCCGGACGGGGCGCCCGAACGCACCGTGGCCTGCTGGCTGCACCACTCCGCCCCCGGTGACGCCGCGGATCCCGCCCCGGCGTCCGTGGCGGGCGCGGGACCGGAAGCCGGGGCCGAGCCCGGGAGCGGGGCCGAGCCAGGGGCCGGCGCCAAGGAATCGGCGGGGGACACATCGGCCGCCCGCTCCGGCTGAGACCACGGACGTCCCCCACGCACAGCACGCCACACCACGCCTCGTGCTCCACGCGCCCGCGCCGTCGCCCGCGCCGTGCGCTCACCCACGAACCAGGAGACCCATGAACGCCACCCCCATCCAGGACCTCGCCCGCCCCGCCGCGGCGCTCAAGGGCCTGCCTGCCGACTTCCGTTGGGGCGTCGCCACCTCCGCGTACCAGATCGAGGGGGCCGCCGCCGAGGACGGCAGGACCCCCTCGATCTGGGACACCTTCTGCCGGGTCCCGGGTGCGGTGGAAGGCGGTGAGCACGGCGACGTGGCCTGCGACCACTACCACCGGATGCCGCAGGACGTGGAGCTGATCGCGGGCCTGGGCGTGGACACGTACCGCTTCTCGCTCGCCTGGCCACGCATCCAGCCCGGCGGGCGCGGGCCGGCCAATGCCAAGGGCCTGGACTTCTACAAGCGGCTCGTCGACGAGCTGCACGGGAAGAACATCACCCCGTGGATCACGCTCTACCACTGGGACCTGCCGCAGGAGTTGGAGGACGCGGGCGGCTGGCCGGCCCGCGACACGGCCTACCGTTTCGCCGACTACGCGGCGCTCGCGTACGACGCGCTCGGCGACAGCGTCGAGCACTGGACCACGCTGAACGAGCCCTGGTGCTCGGCGGTCCTCGGTTACGACGTGGGCGTCCACGCCCCCGGCCGCAAGGACTTCGGCGACTCGATCCGCGCCGTCCACCACCTCCTGCTCGGCCACGGACTCGCCTCACGGCGCATCCGCGACGCCGCGGGCGACAACCCGCTCGAACTCGGCGTCACCCTCAACCTCGGTACGGCCACGCCCGAGACCGACAGCGAGGCGGACCGAGAGGCCTGCCGCCGCGCCGACGGCCAGGGCCGGCGCCTCTACCTGGACCCGCTCGTGCACGGCCGCTACCCCGAGGACGTCGTCGCCGACCTTGCGCTGCGCGGCGCCGAACTCCCCGTCCAGGACGGCGACCTGGAGATCATCGCCAATCCGCTGGACGTCCTCGGCGTCAACTTCTACCGGGGAGCCCTCTTCTCCGGTGTCACCGAGAGCGGCTCCCCGCTGGACGACGACGGGCTGCCCGTCACCCGCGCCGTGCCCCGTGACCTGCCCCGTACCGCCATGGACTGGGAGATCACGCCGACCGAACTCACCGACCTCCTCCTGAGTCTCCAGGAGGACTACGCAATTCCCACCGTGATCACCGAGAACGGAGCGGCCTTCGACGACACCGTCGCCGCAGACGGCTCCGTCCCGGACACGGACCGGACCGCGTATCTCGCGGACCACCTCGCGGCCGTGGCCGAGGCGCGCGCACAGGGCGCCGACGTACGCGGCTACTTCGCCTGGTCGCTGATGGACAACTTCGAGTGGGCGTACGGCTACGACAAGCGCTTCGGCATTGTCCGCGTCGACTACGACACCCAGGTCAGGACCCTCAAGGACAGCGCCAAGTGGTACCGCGACACGATCGGACTCACCCGCGAGGCGCGATAGGTCCCACCGGACCCAGGTCCCCGCTCCCGCCCCGGCCACCGTAGGCGCCGAGGGCGGGCGGCGGGGCCGTCCGCCCGCAGGCACGCCACGCACCACGCACGCCACGCGCCACTCGCGGTAACACCCCCGTACGGACATCGCTCCATTCACCCGTATCACCAACGGAGTCAACGATGCCCCCACGTACGTCCTTACTCGCGACGACCACCCTCGCCCTGCTCGCGCTGGCGGCGCCGCTCGCCGTCGCCGTACCGCCGCAGCCGCCCGCCGTCCGCGCCGTCGCGGCGTGGAACACCGACCGCGCCGCGGAAGCCGTCGCGGCCAGACCGGCGGCCGTCACCACCTCCGGCGTGGAGAACGCCGGCACCCCGGCGACCGCCGCCTTCGACAACAACCCCACCACCCGGTGGGCGAGCGACTTCGCCGACAACGCCTGGATCCAGGTCGACCTCGGCGGCGTCATCCGCGTCAGCCAGGTCAAGCTCGAATGGGAGGCCGCCTTCGGGAAGCAGTACGTCCTGGAGATCTCCCGGAACGGCACCGACTGGACCGACTTCTACACCGAGAACGAGGGCACGGGCGGCACCGTCACCGCGCACACGTACCCGCAGGAGGCCACCGGACGCTACGTCCGGATGCGCGGCATCGAGCGCGGCACCCCCTGGGGCTACTCCCTCTTCTCCTTCCAGGTCTTCGGCGGCGAACCCGCCCCCGCCTCCACGACGCGCAGCAACCTGGCGCTGAACCACCCCGCGTACGGCGACCTCTACCAGCACGCGGGCAACTCACCGGCGTTCGTCACCGACGGCGGCTGGCCGGCCGACCTCAAGGCCGACCAGTCCCGCTGGTCCAGCGACTGGAACCAGAACCGCTGGGTCGGCGTGGACCTCGGCGCCCCGTCCACGATCCAGTCCGTGGACCTGTACTGGGAGGCGGCGTACGCGGTCGACTTCGAGCTCCAGGTCTCCGACGACAACCGCAACTGGCGCACCGTGTACCGGCCTTCGGCCGCGCAGATCGCCGAGCGGCGGGCGAACGTCAAGTCACCGGCGGAGGCGGTCGGCAGGCACGACACGGTCGACCTGCCGACGCCGGCGAACGGCCGCTACGTGCGGATGCTGGGCAAGGAGCGCCGCTCCTTCTACAACCCGGCGCCGTCGACGGCGCAGTTCGGCTACTCGCTGTACGAGTTCCAGGTCTGGGGCACCGGCGGCAGCGCGGCGGCGGCGTACCCCGCGCTGCCGCAGCACCCGGGCGGCGCCTACCGCCAGACCTTCTTCGACGACTTCACGGGCTCCGGCCTCGACCGCGCCAAGTGGCGCGTGGTCCGCACCGGCCAGGAGATGGGCTCCGTCAACGGCGAGGCGCAGGCGTACGTCGACTCGCCGGACAACATCAAGACCCAGAACGGGGCGCTCGTCCTGGAGTCCAAGTACTGCAAGGGCTGCACCACGGTGCCGGGCGGCGGCACGTACGACTTCACCTCCGGCCGCGTCGACACCAACACCAAGTTCGACTTCACGTACGGCAAGGTCAGCGCCCGGATGAGGCTCCCCGTCGGCGACGGCTTCTGGCCGGCGTTCTGGCTGCTGGGCAGCGACGTCGACGACCCGTCGGTGTCCTGGCCTGGCTCGGGCGAGACGGACATCATGGAGAACATCGGCTACGCGGACTGGACGAGCACCGCGCTGCACGGTCCCGGCTACTCGGCCGCCGGCAACATCGGCAAGTCGCAGACCTTCCCGAACGGCGGCAGAGTCGATCAGTGGCACACCTACGCCGTCGAGTGGACGCCGGAGGGGATGATCTTCACCGTCGACGACCGGGTGGTGCAGACGACGTCGCGGCAGAAGCTGGAGTCGACCCGCGGGGAGTGGGTCTTCGACCACAACCAGTACGTGATCCTCAATCTGGCGCTGGGCGGCGCCTACCCCGCCGGGCACAACCAGGTCACCACGCCGTACTGGGGCCTGCCCCAGTCCAGCGTCGACAGGGTCGCGCAGGGCGGTGTGAAGGCGGAGATCGACTGGGTGCGGGTCGAGCAGAAGTAGACGGGCGGCCCCTCAGAACCCCCGTACCCCCATGAGTGACGCACCCGGGCCTCCCGCCCGGGTGCGTCGCTCGTCCCGCCCCGTCGCCCCGCCGTTCTTGTTCCGTCATATTTCGCCCAGGCCGGATCATGCCGCCCTCCGGTACCGTCGAAGAATGAGGACGAGGCTCTTCACCACTCTGTCCGGGTTGCTGCTCGCCTTTACGGGCGTCGCCGTCGTAGGGGCGCCGGGCGCGCAGGCAGCCACCGGCCCCGATGCCGTGGCCGAGGCCTTCAAGGACGGCCCGGTCTATGTCGACCCACGCTCCTTCAACGAGTTCTCCGGGGCGGACGCCGATGCGCTGACGAAGAAGATCAAGGACGCCGACAAACCGGTCTTCGTGGCCGTCCTGCCGCAGTCCGCCGATTTCGACCCGGACAACACACTCCTGAACAGGCTCCGCAGCGAGACGGGCTTCGCCGGTGTGTACGCCGTACGCCTAGGCGACAAGTTCGACGCCGCCGCGGACGCGAGTGTCCTGCCGCCGAACGCCGTGCGTTCGATCACCGACGGCGCGCGGGGCACAGGCTCCGTCTCGGCCTCGACGGAGCTCAACAACTTCGTGGACCAGGCCCTCGCACAGTCGCGCGGCCAGGCCCCGGCCGGCTGGAACACGTCATCGGACGACGGCGCCTTCGCCACCGCGGGGGTGATCACGCTCGGCGGCATCGTCGTGCTGGGCGGCGCCGGTGTGTACGCGGTGCTGCGCCGCAACCGCCTCCGTAAGGAGGCGCGCGTTAGGGAGGCCCTCGCCAAGCTCCGGGTCGTTGTGGACGAGGACATCACCGCCTTCGGCGAGGAACTCGACCGTCTCGACTTCCACCCGGGCGAGAAGGGCGCCGACGACGCGATGCGCACCGACTACGAGCAGGGGCTGGACGCGTACGAGAAGGCGAAGTCCCTCATGGACTCCGCCGAGCGCCCCGAGGATGTGCGCCCGGTGACCGAGGCGCTGGCGGACGGCCGCTTCTCGCTCGCCTCGCTCGCCGCGCGACGGGAGGGCACACCACTTCCGGAACGCCGTTCCCCTTGCTTCTTCGACCCCCGGCACGGCCCGTCGGTGAAGGACGTGGACTGGTCACCGCCGCCCGGCGGCACCGTCCGTCCGATTCCGGTCTGCGCGGCCGACGCGGAGCGCCTGGAGCACGGCGACGACCCCATGACCCGGATGGTGCAGACCGAGCACGGCCCGCGCCCGTACTACGACGCGGGGCCGGCGTACGGCCCCTGGGCGGGCGGCTACTTCGGCGGCGGTCTGCTCCCCGGCCTGCTGGTGGGCACCATGCTCGGCTCGATCCTGGCCACCCCCGCCTACGCCGCGGACTACGGAGGCGGTGACTACACCGGCTACGACGGCGGCTCGGGCGGTGACTTCGGCTCGGGCGGCGGGTTCGACGGAGGCGGTTTCGGCGGGGGAGGGGACTTCGGAGGCGGCGGCGGATTCGACGGGGGCGGATTCTGACGGTGCCCCCGGGCGGCTCCGCCGCCCGCGCTCCGGTGCGGGTCAGGCGGCCTGCGGCTGGTTCTTGATCGCGGAGATGTCGAAGACCAGCTTCACCTTGTCGCTGACGACCACACCGCCGGACTCCAGCGCCGCGTTCCAGGTCAGGCCCCAGTCGGAGCGGGAGATGGTGGCGCTGCCCTCGAAGCCGACGCGCTCGTTGCCGTACGGGTCGGTGGCCTGGCCGTTGAACTCCAGGTCGATGGTGAGCGGCTTGGTGACGTCCTTGATGGTGAGCTCACCGGTGATGCGGTAGTCGTCGCCGCCCGCCTGCTCGGCACTCGTCGAGCGGAAGGTCATCTTCGGGAACTTCTCGGCGTCGAAGAAGTCCGCGCTGCGCAGGTGACCGTCACGGTCGGGCGCGCCGGTGTCGATGCTCTCGATCTCCACGTCGATCGACGCCGAGGAGTTCTCCGGCTTCGAGCCGTCCAGGCTCAGCGTGCCCTCGTGCTTGCTGAACGTGCCGCGGACATTGGTGACCATCGCGTGACGCACGGTGAAGCCGATGCTGCTGTGCGACGGGTCGATGGTGTAGTCACCGGTCAGGTGCGCCAGGTCGGGGTTGACCGGGGCGGCGGCGTCGTTCTCGGACTTGCGGTTGAACAGTGCCATGGCGTGTCTCCGGGGGGACGTTTGTTTAGGTTTCAAGTACCGAGGGAAAGCTTAAACCTGTCTCGTACAAGTTTCAACATCTTCCGCCGATCGGGTGACCCTCCGCGCCCATGACGGTGCCCCGCCGCCCCCTCTTCAAGAGGAGAAGCGACGGGGCACCATTCTGTCTTCCCGGATGTCTTCCCGATGCCGGACCCTCAGGAACCGACCGACACGGTGAAGCGCACCGGGTTGCCGTCGTGCGCCGCGCCGGACACGTCGGGCTCACCGTCCGGCCGTACATCGTCGTACGGGAACGCGTACCCGATCGGAGTGTTGGCGTGCAGCACCCGCGCCCAGTGGTTGGTGGACGCGTCCTTGTAGTAGTCCGCCGCCGTGGCGCCGTTCGGCTGGTCCGGATGGGTGAGCAGTGTCGAGCGGTTGAATCCGGCCGCCAGCCGCGCGAGGAGGGCCTTCTTGTCGTCCGAGTCGTCCGGGTTGTTGGTGAAGGGGCCGTGGTTGCAGGTGAAGATGTCCTTCGAGACCGGCTTGGAGAAGGTGTGCCCGCCGGCGAAGGTGAGCGTGTCGCCGCTGACCCGGCCGGCCAGCACGCCGCGCCCGCCCTGGAGGTCGATCTTGAGGTCCTCGCCGGCGTACTTCTGCCAGACCTGGTCGATGTAGCCGTCGAAGACGTCCCGGAAGGGCATCTCGTCGGGCCTGTCGAAGTACGGCGCCATCGCGTTCTGCGGCGCGATCACCCGCAGGACCTGGCCGTCGGCGCCGCGCGTGATCAGCTTGTCCCACGGCTGCCCGTCGGCCGCCGCCTGCGCGGTCAGACCGTCGGCGATCTTCTGGAGCGCGCCCTCGGGCAGCGGGGCGACCTCGTGCTTGGCGTCGCCCTCCAGGGTGATCCCGATGGGCAGCGCGGTCACCAGGTCGACGTAGCTGATGTTCGAGTACAGCTGCTGCGGGTTGAAGGTGAACTCGGCGAACGACCAGGTGCGGCCGTAGTTGGGGTCGTTCTCGCTCGCGAACGCCGGCTCGACCAGGGACGGACCCGGGTTCAGGAAGAAGTCCAGCGTGTCGTCGCGTACGAAGTAGACGCGGGCGCCGTACATCTGAGGCAGCGTCAGCGTGACGGCGGCGCCGCCCGCAGCACCCAGCGGGATGGCGCAGTCGACCGGGAGCGGGGTGTTGGCCTCGGCGGGCGACTCGGGCTTGTACACGCTGCCGTCGGCGCGGAGCAGCACCCAGCGGTCGGTGCCCTGCTCGTGGCCGGTGACGTAGGCGTTCACCGAGCCGGGCAACGACTTGTTCACCAGGGCGAGTTCACAGGTGTCGGCGGCGGCCGAAGCGCGGGGACTGAGAGCGCTTCCCCAGACGGGGTAGGTGAGCGCCGTGGCCGCAGCGGCCGTGCCGGTCAGAAACAGTCTGCGCGATATCACGGATGTTCTCCTGAAACGTGGGGGGAACGCGGTCCGGCGCGGTACGTGGGGGGCGCGCCGTGCGTCTGCGCCCCACTCTCGTCACGTGGCCCGGACGCGTCAAGGGATACGGCTGAGAGCGCTCTCAATCGTTTGCGAGTCTTCACAACCTGACGCTCAGCGCACAGTGACCGACATGTGACCCCTGGTCGGCCGTCGGCCGACATCCCGCTGACATCTGGAGGAAACTCACAACCGCGAGGTGTCCGGGGCTGTTGAATCGGCCCGCCCCCACCCCGGTTCTGTCCAGCCCCACCAGGAATCCGGGCAGGAGACTGTGTGGAGTCAACGGCGGCTTTTCCGTCCGATGTTCGTAGGGTCAGTACATGACCGTTGTGGACCAGACGCCGAGTGAGCCAGTCGACGCCCGTGGGCGCGTGGCCGAATTGCACTCGCTGCGGGGGCAGGCGCTGAACGGGCCGAGCGACCGCGCGACCGAGGCACAGCACGCCAAGGGCAAGCTGACCGCTCGCGAGCGGATCGCACTGCTGCTCGACGAGGGCTCGTTCCGGGAGGTCGAGCAGCTGCGCAGGCACCGGGCCACCGGCTTCGGCCTGGAGGCCAAGAAGCCGTACACGGACGGGGTGATCACCGGCTGGGGGACCGTAGAGGGCCGTACGGTCTTCGTGTACGCGCACGACTTCCGGATCTTCGGCGGCGCCCTGGGCGAGGCCCACGCCACCAAGATCCACAAGATCATGGACATGGCCATCTCGGCCGGTGCCCCGCTGGTCTCGCTGAACGACGGCGCGGGCGCCCGTATTCAGGAGGGCGTCTCCGCGCTCGCCGGCTACGGCGGCATCTTCCAGCGCAACACCAAGGCGTCGGGTGTCATCCCGCAGATCAGCGTGATGCTCGGCCCGTGCGCCGGCGGCGCCGCCTACAGCCCCGCCCTCACGGACTTCGTCTTCATGGTCCGCGAGACGTCGCAGATGTTCATCACCGGACCCGACGTCGTCAAGGCGGTCACGGGCGAGGAGATCACCCAGAACGGACTCGGCGGCGCGGACGTGCACGCCGAGACCTCGGGCGTCGCGCACTTCGCGTACGACGACGAGGAGACCTGCATCGCCGAGGTCCGCTACCTGCTGGCGATGCTCCCCTCCAACAACCGCGAGAACCCGCCGGTCACCGAGTCCGAGGACCCGGCCGACCGCCGCTCCGAGGTGCTGCTCGACCTGGTCCCGGCCGACGGCAACCGCCCGTACGACATGCGCAAGGTCATCGAGGAGCTCGTCGACGACGGCGACTTCCTGGAGATTCACGAGCGCTGGGCCACCAACATCATCTGCGCGCTGTCGCGGATGAACGGCCAGGTCGTCGGCATCGTCGCCAACCAGCCGCAGTCCCTCGCCGGTGTCCTGGACATCGAGGCGTCCGAGAAGGCCGCGCGCTTCGTGCAGATGTGCGACGCCTTCAACATCCCGATCGTGACCCTGCTGGACGTACCCGGCTTCCTGCCCGGCGTCGACCAGGAGCACGGCGGCATCATCCGCCACGGGGCGAAGCTGCTCTACGCGTACTGCAACGCCACCGTCCCGCGGATCTCGCTCATCCTGCGCAAGGCGTACGGGGGTGCTTACATCGTCATGGACTCGCAGTCCATCGGCGCCGACCTCACCTTCGCCTGGCCGACCAACGAGATCGCGGTGATGGGCGCGGAAGGCGCGGCCAACGTCATCTTCCGCAAGCAGATCGCCGAGGCCGAGGACCCCGAGGCCATGCGCGTACGCATGGTGAAGGAGTACAAGGCCGAGCTGATGCACCCGTACTACGCCGCGGAGCGCGGTCTGGTCGACGACGTCATCGACCCGGCCGAGACCCGCGAGGTCCTCGTCTCGGCCCTCGCGATGCTCCGTACGAAGCACGCCGACCTGCCGTCCCGCAAGCACGGCAACCCCCCGCAGTGAGCGGGCACCGTCAACGCCCCGCTGCCGAGAACCTGGAGACACGAGCCCGATGAACGATTCCGCCGACAACTCCCTGCTCCGCGTCGAGAGGGGCCAGGCCGGCCCCGAGGAACTGGCCGCGATCACCGCCGTCCTGATGGCGCGTGCCGCGAGCCGCGCCGACGCGGGCGCGGCCCCGGGCCACCGCGGCCGCTCCACGGCCGGCTGGCGCCGTCTGGAGCGCACGCCGGGCTTCCGGGCTCCCCACAGCTGGCAAGGCTGATCCCAGGCCCTCCAGCGGCCGTACAGCGCCGCGAGAGCCCCGCACGGACCACCGTGCGGGGCTCTCGCGCTGACGGGGCGCCACACGGCGTCGGAGGGCCCCGTGTCGGGCGCCCCGCCGCCCGGCGCCACGCGGCGGTGACCCGAACGGCAGAGGCCCCGCACACCACGGGGTGGGGGGGCACTGCCGGCTGCCCGTGCCCTGCCGCGGGCCCGGTTCAGCGTAGTCGTTCCAAGATCGCCTGTTGGAAGA
>NZ_JBHXRX010000088.1:0-27902 GCF_042714995.1 Streptomyces sp. NPDC058665 | reverse complement strand
TGAGTGCGTTACGGGGGGCGGCTCCGGCGCGCGTGGTGGTCGTCGAACGGGCGGCCGGGTCTCGATCTTCAGTCGTTGGGCCATCCGGGTGAGGCGCGCCCCGTGCGCACCGGTGTGCTCCGCTCGTATCCGCGTTCGACCCGCCCGCGCGCGAGGGTGACATCTCTCTCGCTCCGTGACCGGGCCGCACGCGCCGGAAGGGCGGCCCGCCGCTCGCGGTCCGCCCCTCCGGGTGTGACGTTTCTGCTGTTCTGTACCGCGGTGTCAGCCCTCGTCGTGGGCCACGGCGCGGCGCGCGTCCGCGTCCAGCACACCCCAGCTGATCAGCTGCTCGGTGAGGACCGAGGGCGACTGGTCGTAGATGACCGCGAGGGTGCGCAGGTCGTCCTGGCGGATCGACAGCACCTTGCCGTTGTAGTCACCGCGCTGGCTCTGGATGGTCGCCGCGTAACGCTGGAGCGGGCCGGCCTTCTCCTGCGGGACATGGGCGAGACGCTCCAGGTCAAGAACGAGCTTCGGCGGCGGCTCGGCGGCACCGCCCGGCGTGGTGCCCGGCAGGAGCTCCTGCACCGGCACACCGTAGAAGTCGGCCAGCTCGGCGAGGCGCTGCACGGTCACGGCGCGGTCGCCGCGCTCGTACGACCCCACCACCACGGCCTTCCAACGGCCCTGGGACTTCTCCTCCACGCCGTGGAGGGAGAGGCCCTGCTGGGTGCGGATGGCGCGGAGCTTGGCCCCGAGCTGCTTTGCGTATTCGCTGGACATAAGGCTCCCCGGACGCTGGGACAATCTGCGGCTCCGCCGCGTGGCTGGTAACTCACTGTGAGGTTACGCAGCGTGACTTGGATGCGTCAAGCCGAATGCCGCGGACCCGCCCCGCGACAAGTCCGGAAAAGGCCGCCGGACCTGGTAGTGTCGACGGCGCAAATCCGACGTCCTTTAACGTCCGTCCCGTGAGGCGGAGAAGGAGGTCCGTTTCTTATGGACACGCACAGCTCTGATGCCGCCCGCCCCGTGCTTGAGGCGCCCGACATCGCACGGGCACTGACCCGTATCGCCCACGAGATCGTCGAACGCGCCAAGGGCGCCGACGACGTGGTTCTGCTCGGCATCCCGACCCGCGGCGTCTTCCTGGCCCGGCGGCTCGGCGAGAAGCTCGAAGAGATCACCGGCGGCAAGATCCCGGTCGGCTCCCTCGACATCACGATGTACCGCGACGACCTGCGCATGCGGCCCGCCCGCGCGCTGGCCCGCACCGACATCCCGGCCGACGGCGTCGACGGACGCCTCGTCGTCCTCGTGGACGACGTGCTCTTCTCCGGCCGCACCATCCGCGCCGCCCTCGACGCGCTCGGCGACATCGGCCGGCCGCGCGCCGTCCAGCTCGCCATTCTCGTCGACCGCGGCCACCGCGAACTGCCCATCCGCGCGGACTACGTGGGCAAGAACCTCCCCACCTCGCTGCGCGAGACGGTCAAGGTGCAGCTCGCCGAGGAGGACGGCCGCGACACGGTGCTGCTCGGCCTGAAGAAGCCCGACCCGGCCGAGCCCGCCCCGGCCGGCGAGCAGTAGCGCGGTCCTCCCGTACGCCGCGGGCCGGCACACGGCCGCGGCGTCGGCGCGCCCCGATGCCGCCGTGCCCGCCCGGGAGCACCCCGGACCCCGGAACCACCTCCACACAACGGAGCACCACCGATGTTGCGCCTCACAGGGGCAAGCCCCCGTACCCCCGGCCATCTGATCTCCGCCGCCGACCTCACCCGCGACGACGCCGTGCTGATCCTCGACACAGCCGAGGAGATGGCCCGGGTCGCCGACCGGCCCATCAAGAAGCTGCCGACGCTGCGCGGCCGTACCGTCGTCAACCTCTTCTTCGAGGACTCGACCCGCACCCGGATCTCCTTCGAGGCCGCCGCCAAACGCCTCTCCGCCGATGTCATCAACTTCTCGGCCAAGGGCTCGTCGGTCTCCAAAGGAGAGTCGCTCAAGGACACCGCGCTGACGCTGGAGGCGATGGGCGCCGACGCCGTCGTCATCCGCCACGGCTCATCGGGCGCCCCGTACCGCCTCGCCAACTCCGGCTGGATCGACGGCGCCGTCATCAACGCCGGTGACGGCACACACGAACACCCCACCCAGGCGCTGCTCGACGCCTTCACGATGCGCCGCAGGCTCGTCGGCGCCGACGCGGGCATCGGCAGGGACCTCGAAGGGTGCCGGATCACGATCGTCGGCGACATCCTGCACAGCCGCGTCGCCCGCTCCAACGTCCTGCTGCTGCACACGCTCGGCGCCGAGGTCACACTCGTCGCCCCGCCGACCCTGCTGCCGATCGGCGTCGAGCGCTGGCCCTGCGAGGTGTCGTACGACCTCGACCAGGTGCTGCCCAAGTCCGACGCCGTGATGATGCTCCGGGTCCAGCGCGAGCGGATGAACGCCGCCTTCTTCCCGACCGAGCGCGAGTACTCACGGCGCTACGGGCTCGACGGCGAGCGGATGGCCCGGATGCCCGACAACTCGATCGTCATGCACCCCGGCCCGATGAACCGCGGTATGGAGATCACCGCCGAGGTCGCCGACTCCGACCGCTGCACGGCCGTCGAACAGGTCGCCAACGGCGTCTCGACGCGGATGGCCGTCCTGTATCTGCTGCTGGGCGGCAACGAACCCGCCGTCACCCATTCCCGCGCGTCGTCCGCCACCGAGGAGAGCAAGTAACCATGAGCAAGACCCTGATCCGTGGCGCCAAGGTGCTCGGCGGCGAACCGCGCGACGTCCTCATCGACGGCACGGTCATCGAGCGGGTGGGCATCGGCATCGAGGCGGATGACGCCACCGTCGTGGCGGCCGAGGGACAGATCCTGCTGCCCGGCCTGGTCGACCTGCACACGCATCTGCGCGAGCCCGGCCGCGAGGACTCCGAGACCGTCCTCACCGGCACCAGGGCGGCGGCGGTCGGCGGCTTCACCGCCGTACACGCGATGGCCAACACCTTCCCCGTCGCCGACACCGCCGGCGTCGTCGAGCAGGTTTGGCGGCTCGGCCGGGAGTCCGGCTACTGCGACGTCCAGCCCGTCGGCGCCGTCACCGTCGGCCTGGAGGGCAAGCAGCTCGCCGAACTCGGCGCCATGCACGACTCGGCCGCCGGGGTGCGGGTCTTCTCCGACGACGGCAAGTGCGTGGACGACGCGGTGATCATGCGCCGGGCCCTGGAGTACGTGAAGGCCTTCGACGGAGTCATCGCCCAGCACGCCCAGGAGCCCCGGCTCACCGAGGGCGCCCAGATGAACGAGGGCATCGTCTCGGCGGAGCTCGGCCTCGGCGGCTGGCCCGCCGTCGCCGAGGAGTCGATCATCGCCCGGGACGTCCTGCTGGCCGCCCATGTCGGCTCCCGCGTCCACATCTGCCATCTCTCCACGGCCGGTTCGGTCGAGATCATCCGGTGGGCCAAGTCGAAGGGCTGGAACGTCACCGCCGAGGTCACCCCGCACCATCTGCTGCTGACGGACGAGCTCGTACGGAGCTACAACCCGCTCTACAAGGTGAACCCGCCGCTGCGCACCGAGGCCGACGTCCTGGCGCTGCGCGAGGCCCTCGCTGACGGCACGATCGACTGCGTCGCCACCGACCACGCCCCGCACCCCCACGAGGACAAGGACTGCGAGTGGGCGGCGGCGGCCATGGGCATGGTCGGCCTGGAGACCGCGCTCTCCGTCGTCCAGGAGACGATGGTCGACACCGGCCTCATCGACTGGGCGGGCGTCGCCGACCGGATGTCCGTGCGGCCCGCGCAGATCGGCCGTCTCGCCGGTCACGGCCGTCCCGTCTCGGCAGGTGAGCCCGCCAACCTCACGCTCATCGATCCCGCTTACCGTGGAGTGGTGGACCCCGCGGGCTTCGCCTCCCGCAGCCGTAACACCCCCTACCAGGGCCGCGAGCTGCCGGGACGTGTCACCCACACCTTCCTGCGGGGCCGTGCCACGGTCGTCGACGGGAATCTGGCGTGAGCGCTGAACTGATCAATCTGGCCGCCGAGCAGAAGTCGGCGGAGGTGACCGACTGGGCCGCCCGCATCGGCTGGGCGGTGGGTCTGCTCCTGTTCATCGCTTTCGTGTACTGGCTGATGCGCCAGGGCTGGAAGTGGCGCGGGAGCCTCCAGTCCGACCTGCCGGAGCTGCCCCAGGCACCGGAGGCCCCCGGAGACGTACGGCTGCGGCTCAGCGGCCGGTACCACGGCTCCACGACCGCCGGTCAGTGGCTGGACCGGATCGTCGCCCACGGCCTCGGCGTCCGCAGCCGGGTGGAGCTGACGCTCACCGAAGCGGGCGTGGCCGTCGTACGGCCCGGGGCCACCGACTTCTTCGTCCCGGCGGGCCAACTGCGCGCCGCCCGGCTCGACAAGGGCATCGCGGGCAAGGTACTCGCCGAGGGCGGACTGCTGATCCTGACCTGGCAGCACGGCGACCGGCTGCTCGACTCCGGCTTCCGCTCGGACCGCGCGGCGGAGCACACCGCCTGGGTCGAGGCGATCAACCTCATGAACCAGTCCATGACCACGGACGACGCACCGGCCACGGGGGCGTCGGCCACCACGCACGGCGCACCATTCACGACGGAAGGCACCGCACGATGACCCTCTCCACCCGGGGAGCCGACCGCGCTCCCGCCGTACTCGTCCTGGAGGACGGCCGCAGCTTCCGCGGCCGTGCCTACGGGGCCGAGGGGGAGACCTTCGGCGAGGCGGTGTTCTCCACCGGCATGACCGGCTATCAGGAAACCCTCACCGACCCCTCGTACCACCGCCAGGTCGTCGTCATGACCGCCCCGCACATCGGCAACACCGGCGTCAACGACGAGGACGACGAGTCGGCCCGGATCTGGGTCGCCGGCTATGTCGTGCGCGACCCCGCCCGTATCCCGTCCAACTGGCGCTCCCGGCGCCCCCTGGACGAGGAACTGGTACGGCAGGGCATCGTCGGCATCAGCGGCGTCGACACCCGCGCGCTCACCCGCCATCTGCGCGAGCGCGGCGCGATGCGCGTCGGCATCTTCTCCGGCGACGCCCTCGTCGGCGGCGCACCGGCGGACGACGCGGCGCTGACCGCGCGGGTCCGGCAGGCGCCCGGCATGAAGGGCGCGAACCTCTCCGCCGAGGTCGCCGCCACCGAGACGTACGTCGTCCCGGCCGTCGGCACCAAGCGGTTCACCGTCGCCGCCATCGACCTCGGCATCAAGGGCATGACCCCGAGGCGGATGGCCGAGCGCGGCATCGAGGTGCATGTCCTGCCCGCCACCGCCACCGTCGATGACGTGTACGCGGTCGAGCCGGACGGCGTGTTCCTCTCCAACGGCCCCGGCGACCCCGCCACCGCCGACCTCACGGTGGTCAAGGGGGTGCTGGAGCGCGGCACCCCGCTCTTCGGTATCTGCTTCGGCAACCAACTCCTCGGCCGTGCGCTGGGGTTCGGCACATACAAGCTCAAGTACGGCCACCGCGGCATCAACCAGCCGGTGCAGGATCGTTCCACCGGCAAGGTCGAAGTCACCGCGCACAACCACGGGTTCGCCGTCGACGCCCCGCTCGACCGGATCTCCGACACCCCCTACGGCCGCGCCGAGGTCTCCCACGTCTGTCTCAACGACAACGTGGTCGAGGGGCTCAGGCTGCTCGACCGGCCGGTCTTCAGCGTCCAGTACCACCCCGAGGCGGCCGCCGGCCCGCACGACGCCGCGTACCTCTTCGACCGCTTCACGTCTTCGATGGAAACAATCCCGATGGAGGGCCCGCGTGCCTAAGCGCTCCGATATCCGGTCCGTCCTGGTCATCGGCTCGGGTCCGATCGTCATCGGTCAGGCGGCCGAGTTCGACTACTCGGGCACCCAGGCCTGCCGCGTCCTCAAGGCCGAGGGCCTGCGCGTCATCCTCGTCAACTCCAACCCGGCCACGATCATGACCGACCCGGAGATCGCCGACGCCACGTACGTCGAGCCGATCACCCCCGAGTTCGTCGAGAAGATCATCGCCAAGGAGCGGCCCGACGCGCTGCTGCCCACGCTCGGCGGCCAGACCGCGCTCAACACCGCGATCTCCATGCACGACAACGGCGTCCTGGAGAAGTACGGCGTCGAGCTCATCGGCGCCAACGTCGAAGCCATCAACAAGGGCGAGGACCGCGACCTCTTCAAGGGCGTCGTGGAAGCCGTCAACGCCAAGATCGGACACGGCGAGTCCGCCCGCTCCGTCATCTGCCACACGATGGACGACATCCTGGCCGGCGTCGGCGAACTGGGCGGCTACCCCGTCGTCGTACGCCCCTCCTTCACCATGGGCGGCGCCGGCTCCGGCTTCGCCCACGACGAGGACGAGCTGCGCCGGATCGCCGGACAGGGCCTGATGCTCTCGCCGACCACCGAGGTGCTCCTGGAGGAGTCCATCCTCGGCTGGAAGGAGTACGAACTGGAGCTGATGCGCGACAAGCACGACAACGTCGTGGTCGTCTGCTCCATCGAGAACTTCGACCCGATGGGCGTCCACACCGGCGACTCGATCACCGTCGCGCCCGCCATGACCCTCACCGACCGCGAGTACCAGCGGCTGCGCGACATCGGCATCGCGATCATCCGCGAGGTCGGCGTCGACACCGGCGGCTGCAACATCCAGTTCGCCGTCGACCCGGTGGACGGCCGGATCATCGTCATCGAGATGAACCCGCGCGTCTCGCGCTCCTCCGCGCTCGCCTCCAAGGCCACCGGTTTCCCGATCGCCAAGATCGCCGCGCGTCTCGCCGTCGGCTACACGCTGGACGAGATCCCCAACGACATCACCGAGAAGACCCCGGCGTCCTTCGAACCGACCCTCGACTACGTCGTGGTGAAGGTCCCGCGGTTCGCCTTCGAGAAGTTCCCCGCCGCCGACGCCACCCTCACCACCACCATGAAGTCGGTGGGCGAGGCCATGGCGATCGGCCGCAACTTCACCGAGGCGCTCCAGAAGGCGCTGCGCTCCCTGGAGAAGAAGGGCAGCCAGTTCGACTTCACCGGCGACGACCTCGGTACGAAGGCCGAGCTGCTGGAGCTGGCCAAGGTCCCCACCGACGGCCGGATCAACACCGTCATGCGGGCGATCCGGGCCGGGGCGAGCCAGGAGGAGGTCTTCGAAGCGACGAAGATCGACCCGTGGTTCGTCGACCAGCTCTTCCTGATCAAGGAGTACGCGGACGAGCTCGCCGCCGCCGACAGGCTCGGCCCCGAACTCCTCGCCGAGGCCAAGCGGCACGGCTTCTCCGACGCCCAGATCGCCGGGATCCGGGGGCTGCGCGAGGACGTCGTACGCGAGGTGCGGCACGCGCTCGGCGTGCGCCCCGTCTACAAGACGGTCGACACGTGCGCCGCCGAATTCGCCGCCAGGACCCCGTACTTCTACTCCTCGTACGACGAGGAGAGCGAGGTCGCGCCGCGCGAGAAGCCCGCCGTGATCATCCTCGGCTCCGGCCCCAACCGCATCGGCCAGGGCATCGAGTTCGACTACTCCTGCGTGCACGCCTCCTTCGCGCTCACCGCCGCCGGGTACGAGACCGTGATGGTCAATTGCAACCCGGAGACCGTCTCCACCGACTACGACACCTCGGACCGGCTCTACTTCGAGCCGCTCACCCTGGAGGACGTCCTGGAGATCGTCCACGCGGAGACCCTGGCCGGGCCCGTCGCGGGCGTCATCGTCCAGCTCGGCGGCCAGACACCGCTCGGCCTCGCCCAGGCGCTCAAGGACAACGGCGTCCCCGTCGTCGGCACGCCCCCGGAGGCCATCCATGCCGCCGAGGACCGCGGCGCCTTCGGCCGGGTCCTCGCCGAGGCCGGGCTGCCCGCGCCCAAGCACGGCACGGCCACGACCTTCGACGAGGCCAAGGCCATCGCCGACGAGATCGGCTACCCCGTACTGGTCCGCCCCTCGTACGTGCTCGGCGGACGCGGCATGGAGATCGTGTACGACGAGACCCGCCTCTCCTCGTACATCGCCGAGTCCACCGAGATCAGCCCCACCCGCCCCGTCCTGGTGGACCGGTTCCTGGACGACGCGATCGAGATCGACGTCGACGCGCTCTACGACGGGACGGAGCTGTATCTGGGCGGCGTCATGGAGCACATCGAGGAAGCCGGCATCCACTCCGGCGACTCGGCGTGCGCCCTGCCCCCGATCACCCTCGGCGGCTTCGACATCAAGCGGCTGCGCGCCTCCACCGAGGCCATCGCGCGCGGAGTCGGCGTCCGGGGCCTGATCAACATCCAGTTCGCGCTGGCCGGGGACATCCTCTACGTCCTGGAGGCCAACCCGCGCGCCTCGCGCACCGTGCCCTTCACCTCCAAGGCCACGGCCGTGCCCCTGGCCAAGGCCGCCGCCCGGATCTCGCTCGGCGCCACGATCGCCGACCTCCGTACGGAGGGCCTGCTGCCGGCGGGCGGCGACGGCGGCACCCTGCCCATGGACGCGCCGATCTCCGTCAAGGAGGCGGTCATGCCGTGGTCGCGCTTCCGCGACATCCACGGACGCGGCGTCGACACGGTGCTCGGCCCGGAGATGCGCTCCACCGGCGAGGTCATGGGCATCGACTCCGTCTTCGGCACGGCGTACGCCAAGTCGCAGGCAGGGGCGTACGGTCCGCTTCCCACGAAGGGCCGCGCCTTCATCTCCGTCGCCAACCGCGACAAGCGCTCGATGATCTTCCCGGCACGTGAACTGGTCGCGCACGGCTTCGAACTGCTCGCCACCTCCGGCACCGCCGAGGTCCTGCGGCGCAACGGCATCAACGCGACGATCGTGCGCAAGCAGTTCGAGGGCGCAGGACCGAACGGCGAGAAGACCATCGTCCAGCTCATCCACGACGGCGAGGTCGACCTCATCGTCAACACCCCCTACGGCACCGGCGGCCGGCTGGACGGCTACGAGATCCGTACGGCGGCCGTGGCGCGCGGCGTCCCCTGCCTGACGACGGTGCAGGCGCTCGCGGCCGCCGTCCAGGGCATCGACGCGCTCAACCACGGCGACGTGGGCGTCCGTTCACTCCAGGAACACGCCCGCCACCTCATCGCCGCCCGCGAAGAGTAGGTCCTGTCCGACGCGGTTCCCCCCCCAAGGCGAGGAGCGTGCTCCTGCGTCGTCGGGGTCATTCGAGTGTGTCCGGTACGAGAATGATCCTCCGTCACGCGAGAGCACGCACCGGCGCCCCCGCGCCCCGCCCCGCCGGCGGACGGCGCCATTCGTCAGACACGACCCAGAGGAGCCCGCCCCTCATGTACCGACTCTTCTTCCGGCTCTTCTTCCGGCGGATGGACCCGGAGCAGGCCCACCAGCTGGCCTTCCGCTGGATCCGGTTCGTCGTCGGCGTCCCCGTCCTGCGTACGTTCGTCGCCGCCGCGCTCGCCCCTCGTTACAAGGAGCTGCGCACCGAGGCCTTCGGGCTGCGGATGCACGGTCCCTTCGGTCTCGCCGCCGGCTTCGACAAGAACGCCGTGGCCATCGACGCCATGAGCATGCTCGGATTCGACCATGTCGAGATCGGCACGGTCACCGGCCGGCCGCAGCGGGGCAACCCCCCGCAGCGGCTGTTCCGGCTGCCCGCCGACCGGGCGCTGATCAACCGCATGGGCTTCAACAACGACGGATCGGCGACCATCGCCCTGCGCCTCGCCACCCGCCGGGAGATCTTCCGTACGACGGTCGGCGTCAACATCGGCAAGACCAAGGCGATCCCGGACGAGAGCGCGATCGGCGACTACGTGACGTCGACCGAGCGCCTGGCCGCCCACGCCGACTACCTCGTTGTCAACGTCTCGTCCCCCAACACCCCGGGCCTGCGCGACCTCCAGGCCGTCGACCAGCTCCGTCCGCTCCTGACGGCCGTACGCGAGGCCGCCGACCGCGTGGCCACCGAGCGGCGCGTCCCGCTGCTGGTCAAGATCGCCCCCGACCTCGCCGACGAGGACATCGACGCCGTCGCCGACCTGGCCGTCGAGCTGGGCCTGGACGGCATCATCGCCACGAACACCACCATCGCCCGGCAGGGTCTCGGCCTGAAGACGGCCCCGTCCCTGCTCGCCGAGGCCGGCGGACTGTCCGGAGCGCCCCTGAAGGAGCGCTCGCTGGAGGTCCTGCGCCGGCTGTACGGCCGGGTGGGGGACAGGATCACCCTGGTCGGCGTGGGCGGCATCGAGGACGCCGAGGACGCCTGGCAGCGGATCCTGGCGGGCGCGACGCTCGTCCAGGGCTACAGCGCCTTCATCTACCAGGGCCCGTTCTGGAGCCGGGGCATCCACAAGGGGCTCGCCGCCCGGCTGGCCACCAGCGAGTACGCCACCCTCGCCGACGCCGTCGGCGCCGACACCAGGAAGGTGCGCGCATGAACGCATCCGCTTCCGCTTCCGCATCAGAGGCCGGGGCAGGGGCCGAGCCCTTCGGCGCCCGCCTGCGCCGGGCCATGGACACCCGGGGGCCGCTCTGCGTGGGCATCGACCCGCACAGCTCGCTGCTGCACGCCTGGGGCCTGAGCGACGACGTCGCGGGTCTGACGGCCTTCACACGGACGGTCGTCGAGGCGCTGGCCGACCGCGTCGCCGTCCTGAAGCCGCAGTCCGCGTTCTTCGAGCGGTTCGGCTCGCGCGGCGTCGCCGTCCTGGAGCAGGCGGTCGCCGAGGCCCGCGCCGCCGGCGCGCTCGTCCTGATGGACGCCAAGCGCGGCGACATCGGCTCCACCATGGCCGCCTACGCCGCCACGTACCTCGACAAGGACAGCCCGCTCTTCTCCGACGCCGTCACGCTCTCGCCGTACCTCGGCTTCGGTTCGCTCAGGCCCGCCCTGGACGCGGCGCGGATCAGCGGCTCCGGTCTCTTCGTGCTCGCCCTCACCTCCAACCCGGAGGGCGCCGAGGTCCAGCGGGCCGTCACCGCCGGCGGCCCCTCGGTCGCCCAGGTGATGCTCGACCACCTCGCGGCGGAGAACGCCGGGGCGACACCCCTCGGTTCGGTCGGCGCCGTCGTCGGGGCGACCCTCGGCGAGGCCGGCGTGAATCTCGCCGTCAACGGTCCGCTCCTCGCCCCCGGCATCGGCGCGCAGGGCGCGACCCCCGCGGATCTCCCCGGGGTGTTCGGCGCGGCCGTCCGAAATGTGGTGCCGAGTGTGAGCCGTGGGGTACTCCGTGCCGGTCCGGATGTTTACGCCCTGCGTGCGGCGGCGGAGCGGTTCAGCGATGAGGTCCGGACCGCTGTCGAGGGTGCCGCCGGGGGCGCGGAAGGAGCGCGTTGACGCGGCTCCAACGCGGATTCTGCGCCGATCCGTTGTCGATCCAGGAAGAAAAGCAGGTTGTTTTGCCTGAAATGTCCTGGTCGAGCGATGCTGACCAGGACTTTTCGGCTGTTCTCGCTGACGAGAGCTGTCTTCACCGCTAGTCTCCGTCGAGAGCCAACGTGCGGAGGTCTCGCCCGTTGCTCGCCCTGGTGTGGGGCGACCCCGTTCCTCACCGGTCCGTATCCGACAGTTCGACATCCGAGGTGACGTAGGCGTGGCTCTTCCGCCCCTTACCCCTGAACAGCGCGCAGCCGCGCTCGAAAAGGCCGCCGCGGCTCGCCGGGAGCGGGCCGAGGTCAAGAATCGACTCAAGCACTCCGGCGCCTCCCTCCACGAGGTCATCAAGCAGGGTCAGGAGAACGACGTCATCGGCAAGATGAAGGTCTCCGCCCTCCTCGAATCCCTGCCCGGCGTGGGCAAGGTGCGCGCCAAGCAGATCATGGAGCGGCTCGGCATCTCCGAGAGCCGCCGTGTGCGGGGTCTCGGCTCCAACCAGATCGCGTCGCTGGAACGCGAGTTCGGCGGCGGTGCCGCCTGACGTTCCCGGGCACTCCCGGGAACCTGGATAATCGCTGCATGGCACCAGAGGTACGTCCGCGGCTGACCGTGCTCTCCGGCCCCTCGGGGGTCGGCAAGAGCACGGTCGTCGCCCATATGCGCAAGGTCCACCCCGAGGTATGGCTCTCGGTGTCGGCCACCACCAGAAAGCCGCGCCCCGGTGAACGCAACGGGGTCCAGTACTTCTTCGTCGGCGACGAGGAGTTCGACAAGCTGGTCGCCAACGGTGAGCTGCTGGAATGGGCGGAGTTCGCGGGCAACCGCTACGGCACGCCGCGTCGCGCGGTGCTCGAACGCCTGGAGGCGGGCGAGCCCGTGCTCCTGGAGATCGATCTCCAGGGCGCGCGGCAGGTCAAGGACTCGATGCCGGACTCACAGCTGATCTTCCTGGCGCCGCCGAGCTGGGACGAGCTGGTCCGCCGGCTGACCGGCCGGGGCACCGAGTCGCCCGAGGTGATCGAGCGCCGGCTGGTGGCCGCGAAGGTGGAGCTGGCCGCCGAGTCGGAGTTCGACACCAGCCTGGTGAACACCTCCGTCGAGGACGTGGCCCGCGAGCTGCTAGCCTTGATGGCAGTTGCCTGACCTCTGTCTGCTTTCGCGCAGCCGTCGGTAGCACCCGGTATTTCCTGTATCTCCCTGATTTATCTTCGGAAGGCAAGAGAGTGTCCTCTTCCATTTCCACGCCCGAGGGCATCATCAACCCGCCGATCGACGAGCTTCTCGAGGCCACGGACTCGAAGTACAGCCTCGTGATCTACGCGGCCAAGCGCGCGCGTCAGATCAACGCGTACTACTCGCAGCTCGGCGAGGGCCTGCTTGAGTACGTCGGTCCGCTGGTGGACACCCACGTCCACGAGAAGCCGCTCTCGATCGCCCTGCGTGAGATCAACGCGGGTCTGCTGACGTCCGAGGCCATCGACGGCCCGGCGCAGTAGCGGCGACAAGTTCCTTATCCCACAGGCCCGGCAGCGCGACTGCCGGGCCTGTGGTGTGTCATAGGGGAAGACGAATCCAACCGATTGCGGGGAGACACGGTGGACCAGGCGGAGCGGTCGCAGCGGCCGGGCGGCAGGCCGAGGGTCGTCCTCGGGGTGAGCGGCGGGATCGCCGCGTACAAGGCGTGCGAACTGCTGCGCCGGCTCACCGAGTCGGGCCATGACGTACGGGTCGTCCCGACCGCGTCCGCCCTGCACTTCGTCGGCGCGGCCACCTGGTCCGCGCTCTCCGGCCACCCCGTCTCCACGGAGGTCTGGTCGGACGTCCACGAGGTGCCGCACGTACGCATCGGACAGTCCGCGGACCTCGTCGTCGTCGCCCCCGCCACCGCCGACATGCTGGCCAAGGCGGCCCAGGGCCTGGCGGACGACCTGCTGACCAACACGCTCCTCACCGCGCGCTGCCCGGTGGTCTTCGCCCCGGCCATGCACACCGAGATGTGGGAGCACCCCGCCACCCAGGCGAACGTCGCGACCCTGCGCGAGCGCGGAGCCGTCGTCATCGAGCCCGCCGTCGGCCGTCTCACCGGCGTCGACACAGGCAAGGGGCGGCTGCCCGACCCCGACGCGATCTTCGAGGTCTGCCGCCGGGTCCTGGCGCGTGGGGTGACCGTGCCCGATCTGGCCGGCCGGCATGTCGTCGTCTCCGCCGGCGGCACGCGTGAGCCGCTCGACCCCGTGCGCTTCCTCGGCAACCGCTCCTCCGGGAAGCAGGGGTACGCCCTGGCCCGTA
This sequence comes from Streptomyces sp. NPDC058665, assembly GCF_042714995.1. Lineage (NCBI taxonomy): Bacteria > Bacillati > Actinomycetota > Actinomycetes > Kitasatosporales > Streptomycetaceae > Streptomyces > Streptomyces sp. NPDC058665. Next base: position 14,277 of record NZ_JBHXRX010000088.1, on the reverse strand, counting down.
CGGCGGCGGCCCGCGGCGCCCGCGTCACCCTCATCGAGGCCAACACCGGGCTGCCCGACCCGGCCGGCGTCGACATCGTGCGCGTCGGCACCGCCGTACAACTGCGCGAGGCTGTCCTGAAGGCGGCGGCCGACGCCGACGCCGTGGTCATGGCCGCGGCCGTGGCCGATTTCCGCCCCGCCGAGTACGCCGCAGGCAAGATCAAGAAGAAGGACGGCGCCGAGCCCGCGCCGATCGTGCTGGTCCGCAACCCGGACATCCTCGCCGAGCTCGGCGCGGAGCGGCCCAGGCCGGGGCAGGTGATCGTCGGATTCGCCGCCGAGACGGACGACGTGCTCGCCAACGGCCGCGCGAAGCTGCGCCGCAAGGGCTGCGATCTGCTGGTCGTCAACGAGGTGGGGGAGCGCAAGACCTTCGGCGCCGACGAGAACGAGGCGGTGATCCTGGCCGCGGACGGCGGTGAGACGCCGGTGCCGCACGGTCCCAAGGAGGCGCTCGCCGACACGGTCTGGGACCTGGTCCTACCCTCGCTCGGGTCCGTCTAGGCGAACGGCAAGTTAATTCTTGGTTCCCCCTTTAGGGTGGCCAAAAACCGCTCAAACCAGGGCTTCCAGGTCGGGATGGGGGGCGATCGGCGCATCGCAGGACGGAGTGAGTGCCTCAACGCGACTCCCATAGTCCGAGACGCCTGGACCTTCTGAGCCATCGGCCGGATAAACTGGCCGAGGCACGACGCAGGGGCGCAGCTCCCCGGTCGTTCCGACAAGGATCCAGCCAGCAGCCGCTGCAACCCCAGGGAGCGATGTGTCGCGCCGTCTGTTCACTTCGGAGTCCGTGACCGAAGGTCATCCTGACAAGATCGCTGACCAGATCAGCGACACGATTCTCGACGCGCTCCTGCGCGAGGACCCCACCTCCCGGGTCGCCGTGGAGACACTGATCACCACGGGTCTGGTCCATGTGGCCGGCGAGGTCACCACCAAGGCGTACGCGCCGATCGCCAAGCTCGTGCGCGACAAGGTGCTGGAGATCGGCTACGACTCCTCCAAGAAGGGCTTCGACGGCGCCTCCTGCGGCGTGTCCGTGTCCATCGGCGCGCAGTCCCCGGACATCGCGCAGGGCGTCGACACCGCGTACGAGAAGCGGGTCGGCGGCGAGGAGGACGAGCTCGACAAGCAGGGCGCCGGCGACCAGGGCCTGATGTTCGGATACGCGTGCGACGAGACGCCCGAGCTGATGCCGCTCCCGATCCACCTCGCCCACCGGCTCTCGCGCCGGCTGTCCGAGGTCCGCAAGAACGGGACCATCCCCTACCTGCGTCCCGACGGCAAGACCCAGGTCACCATCGAGTACGAGGGCGACAAGGCCGCCCGCCTCGACACCGTGGTCGTCTCCTCGCAGCACGCGTCGGACATCGACCTGGACTCGCTCCTGGCACCCGACATCCGCGAGTTCGTCGTCGAGCATGTGATCGGGCAGCTCCTCGAAGACGGCATCAAGCTGGAGACCGAGGGCTACCGCCTGCTGGTCAACCCCACGGGCCGCTTCGAGATCGGCGGCCCGATGGGCGACGCCGGGCTCACCGGCCGCAAGATCATCATCGACACCTACGGCGGCATGGCCCGCCACGGCGGCGGCGCCTTCTCCGGCAAGGACCCGTCCAAGGTGGACCGCAGTGCCGCGTACGCGATGCGCTGGGTCGCGAAGAACGTGGTCGCCGCCGGTCTCGCCGCGCGCTGCGAGGTCCAGGTCGCGTACGCGATCGGCAAGGCCGAGCCGGTGGGCCTGTTCGTCGAGACCTTCGGCACGGCCACGGTCGACGTCGAGAAGATCGAGCAGGCCATCGCCACGGTCTTCGACCTGCGCCCGGCCGCGATCATCCGCGACCTCGACCTGCTCCGCCCGATCTACGCCCAGACGGCGGCCTACGGCCACTTCGGCCGCGAGGAGCCCGACTTCACGTGGGAGCGCACGGACCGCGTGGACGCCCTGCGCGCGGCGGTCGGTCTGTAAGGCGTCGCCTTACGTCCAACGGGACGGGCCCCGGCACCACTGGTGCGGGGGCCCGTTGCCGTACACCGGCGGACGTGCCACCGTGCGCCGGCGGGGGTCCCTCGTGACCAGCCCCGATGTCGGTGGTGTCTGGTAAGAATTTGGCTGTGAGCAGCGACGACGAGCATCCCGACGAGCAGGCCGAGGAGGAGTCCGCCGGGGACGGCGGGCCGGAGCAGCTCGCGCTCATCCGGGAGACCGTGCGGGCCGCCAAGGTGCCGAGGGCCAAGCCGCGGACATGGCGGGGGGCGCCGCTGGCGGGGGAGCTGCCCGTCGCGCGGGTCGTCGTGAACAAGGGCGTGCTGCATCTCGATCAGTTCTTCGACTACGCCGTGCCCGAGGAACTGGACGAGGCCGCGCAGCCGGGGGTGCGCGTGCGGGTGCGGTTCGGGGCCGGGGCGCACCAGGTGCGGGGCGGGCGGCGTGAGGGCGGGCGGCTGATCGACGGGTTCATCGTCGAGCGGCGGGCCGAGTCCGACTACTCGGGGCCGCTCGCCGCGCTGGCCGGTGTGGTGTCGCCGGAGCCGGTGCTCAGCCCCGAGCTGCTGGGGCTCTCGCGGGCGGTCGCCGACCGTTACGCGGGCAGCCTCGCCGACGTCCTGCAACTGGCGGTGCCGCCGAGGAACGCGCGCGCGGAGGCCAAGCCGTCGCCCGACCCGCTGCCCGCGCCGGCCCGGCCGGAGACCGGCACCTGGGAGCGGTACGCGAAGGGCCCGGCCTTCCTGGACGCGCTCGCCGACGGCGGCGCCCCGCGCGCGGTGTGGACCGCGCTGCCAGGACCGCACTGGGCGCAGGAGCTGGCGCGGGCCGTCGCGGCGGCACTCGCGTCCGGGCGCGGGGCCCTCGTCGTCGTCCCGGACGGCCGGGTGGCCGCCCGCGTCGACACCGCGCTCACGGAGCTGCTCGGCGAGGGACACCACGCGCTGCTCACCGCCGAGGCGGGGCCGCAGAAGCGGTACGGCCAGTGGCTCGCCGTCCGGCGCGGCTCGGTCCGGGCCGTGGTGGGGACCCGCGCGGCCATGTTCGCCCCCGTGCGGAATCTCGGGCTCGTCGCCATCTGGGACGACGGCGACTCCAGCCACAGCGAGCTCCACGCGCCGCAGCCGCACGCCCGGGAGGTCCTGCTGCTGCGCGCCGCCCACGACAGGTGCGCCTTCCTCCTGGGCAGTACCGGATGCACCGTGGAGGCGGCCCAACTGGTCGAGACCGGCTGGGCGTTGCCCATGACGGCGGACCGGGAGCGGTTCCGCACGGCCGCGCCCCTGGTGCGGACCGTCGGGGACGGCGAGCTGGCCCGTGACGAGGCCGCGCGCGCGGCCCGGCTGCCGAGCCTCGCCTGGCAGGCCGTCAGGGACGGGCTCAGGACGGGCCCGGTCCTCGTGCAGGTGCCCCGGCGCGGCTATGTGCCCCGGCTCGGCTGCGAGCGCTGCCGCGCGCCGGCCCGGTGCCGCCACTGCGCGGGCCCCCTGGAGGCGTCCGGGCAGCGGGAGTTGCACTGCGCGTGGTGCGGACGCGACGAGCCCGCCTGGCGCTGCGCGGAGTGCGGCGGTATGCGGCTGCGCGCCAGCGTCGTCGGGGCGCGGCGTACGGCCGAGGAGCTGGGCCGTGCTTTCCCGGCGGTCCCGGTGCGTACGTCGGGCCGCGACCATGTCCTCGACACCGTGCCCGGCCGCCCCGCGCTGGTGGTGAGCACGCCGGGCGCCGAGCCCGTCGCCGAGGACGGCTACGCGGCGGCGCTGCTCCTCGACGGCTGGGCGATGCTGGGGCGGCCCGACCTGCGCGCGGGGGAGGAGGCGCTACGGCGCTGGCTGCACGCCGCGTCGCTGGTCCGGGGCCAGGGCGACGGCGGCACGGTCGTGGTCGTGGCCGAGCCGACGCTGCGGCCCGTGCAGGCGCTCGTGCGGTGGGACCCCGTGGGCCACGCCCAGCGCGAGCTGGCCGAGCGGGCGGAGCTGGGTTTCCCCCCGGTGTCCCGGATGGCGGCGGTGTCCGGCAGGCCCGACGCGGTGGCCGCGTTCCTCGGCCTCGCCGAACTGCCGCCCGACGCCGAGGTCCTGGGGCCCGTGGCGCTGCCGGTCACGGACCCGGCCCGGCCCCGTACGACCGGCGCCCCGCCCCCCGGCGAGGTGTGGGAGCGCGCGCTGCTGCGGGTGCCCCCGGGCAGCGGCGCGGCGCTGGCGGCGGCCCTCAAGTCGGCCCAGGCGAGCCGCATGGCACGCGGTGGCGGCGACCCGGTGCGGATCCGGATCGATCCCCCGGACATCGGCTGACGGGCGGACGGTCCGTTCCCGGGCGCCGGACCTGCCGCCCGTACAGCAGGTCCGGCGCCCGGGAACCAACCGGCGTGCAGGAGTCAGCCGTTGCGGGGACCCGGGAACGCCCCCGGGCGGGCCTCCTCGCGCAGCGGCTGCGCGGCGGTCGCCGACGGTTGCGGGGGCATCGACCGGGCCGCGGGCACGGCCGGTACGGCGCCCTGCGCCGGGGGGCCCATCGGCTGCGCGGTGTCCTGCGGCCGGTCCCCCTGGGCGGCGGCCTGCTGGGCCGCGCGCCTCGTACCGTAACGGCGGTGCACCGCCTGCTTGGTGACGCCGAGCGCCGAGCCGACCGCGTCCCACGAGAAGCCCAGCGAGCGATCGAAGTCCACGGCCGCCGTCACCAGGCTCTCGACACTGTCCCGCAGTTCCTGCGCGAGACGGACGGTCGGGGCCGGCGCCCGGCCGTAGACGACGAAGCCCGTGGAGGGGCCCGAGCGGCGCGGGCGGTAGACGTTGCCCAACTGGGCTGTGAGAGTGCGCAACGCGTCCACCTGCCGGCGGACGCGCTCGATGTCCCGCACCAACAGGTGCAGATTAGCTCGGGCTTGTGCGTCGTGGGTTGCGTGGTCGGCCATGAACAAGCCTCTCGAACCGGCGTTGAAACGGATCGGGCCGCACCGGGCGGCCCGCTTCTGGTCAATCTCCCTTGACAACGCGCCACCCGCCGATGTGGTCACGCTGCGGGGGCGTATACGCACAACCGCGGTGCGCGCGGGCTCCCGTACGCCCCCATCCGTCCGGCCGCGTGAAGGCCCATAGACTGGTGCGCTGTCCGTCATCGCCCGCGCCCGGTGCCCGCCGCCCCCGCGCGCCCGACGGACCGTGAGCGCACGAGAGAGCGAGGAAGTCCCGCAGTGAAGCTCGTCTTCGCAGGCACCCCCGAGGTCGCCGTACCCGCCCTGGACGCACTGATCGCCTCGGACCGGCACGAGGTCGCCGCCGTCGTGACCCGCCCCGACGCGCCCTCGGGACGGGGCCGCAGGCTCGTCGCCAGCCCCGTCGCCGAGCGCGCCGAAGAGGCGGGCATCGAGATCCTGCGGCCCGCCCGGCCCCGCGACGAGGCGTTCCTGACCCGGCTGCGCGAGATCGCGCCCGACTGCTGCCCCGTCGTCGCCTACGGGGCGCTGCTGCCCCGTGTCGCGCTCGACGTCCCGGTCCACGGCTGGGTGAATCTGCACTTCTCGCTGCTGCCCGCGTGGCGCGGCGCCGCCCCTGTGCAGCACGCGGTCATGGCCGGTGACGAGACGACCGGCGCCGCCACCTTCCTCATCGAGGAGGGCCTGGACTCGGGTCCGGTCTACGGCGTGATCACCGAGGACGTACGGCCCACCGACACCAGCGGCGACCTGCTGACCCGGCTCGCCTTCGCCGGCGCCGGGCTGCTCGCCGCGACCATGGACGGCATCGAGGACGGCACCCTCAAGGCCGTACCGCAGCCCGCCGACGGCATCACCCTCGCTCCCAAGCTCACCGTCGAGGACGCGCGGGTCGACTGGGCGGCGCCCGCGCTGCGCGTCGACCGCGTCGTACGCGGCTGCACCCCCGCGCCCGGCGCCTGGACGGTCTTCCGCGGTGAACGGCTCAAGCTCATCCAGCTCGCGCCGGTGACCGACCGCACCGACCTCGCGCCCGGGGAGCCCGCTGTCGGCAAGAACTCCGTGCACGTCGGTACCGGCTCGTACGCCGTCGAACTGCTCTGGGTCCAGCCGCAGGGCAAGAAGCCCATGCGGGCCGCCGACTGGGCGCGCGGCGTCCGGATCTCGGCCGGCGAACGGCTCGGCGCGGCCGAGGGCGCCGCGGACGTACGCTGAAGGAGTTCCGCGCCCACGCGCGGCACCTTCGACCCACACGCGCGGCACTTTCGCGGAGCACCTTTCCCACTGCGGAGCACCTTTGAACGAGCAGGCCCGTCGCCGTCCCCCCAAGCCCTACCGGCGTCCCAAGAAGGATCCCGTGCGGATCCTCGCCTTCGAGGCACTGCGGGCCGTCGACGAACGCGCCGCCTACGCCAACCTCGTCCTGCCGCCCCTTCTCAAGAAGGCCAGGGAGGCGGGCGACTTCGACACCCGTGACGCGGCGCTCGCGACCGAGCTGGTCTACGGCACACTCCGCCGCCAGGGCACCTACGACGCGATCATCTCCGCCTGTGTCGACCGGCCGCTGCGCCAGGTCGACCCGCCCGTGCTCGACGTACTCACCCTCGGCGCACACCAGTTGCTCGGCACCCGCATCCCCACCCACGCCGCAGTGTCGGCGAGCGTGGAGCTGGCCCGCGTGGTGCTCGGCGACGGGCGCGCGAAGTTCGTCAACGCCGTCCTGCGGAAGATCGCCAAGGACGACCTCGACACCTGGGTGGAGCGCGTCGCGCCGCCGTACGACGAGGACGCCGAGGACCATCTCGCCGTCGTCCACTCGCACCCCCGCTGGGTCGTCTCGGCGCTCTGGGACGCGCTCGGCGGCGGCCGGGCAGGCATCGAGGACCTGCTGGAGGCGGACAACGACCGGCCCGAGGTGACGCTTGTCGCGCGCCCCGGCCGGATCTCACCCGGCGAACTGCTCGACACCCTGGGCGAGGACTCCGGACTGCCCGGACGCTGGTCCCCCTACGCGGTCCGGCTCACCGAGGGCGGCGAGCCCGGCGCCATCGACGCCGTACGCGAGGGACGGGCGGGAGTCCAGGACGAGGGCAGCCAGCTCGTCGCCGTCGCGCTCGCCAACGCACCGCTGGAAGGCACCGACGAGCGGTGGCTCGACGGCTGCGCCGGCCCCGGCGGCAAGGCGGCGCTGCTCGGCGCGCTGGCCGCCGAGCGCGGCGCGTGGCTGCTCGCCTCCGAGAAGCAGCCGCACCGGGCGCGCCTCGTCGAGCGCGCGCTCGCCGGCAACCCCGGCCCGTACCAGGTGATCAGCGCCGACGGCACCCGCCCGCCGTGGCGGCCCGGTGTCTTCGACCGCGTCCTGGTCGACGTCCCCTGCACCGGACTCGGCGCCCTGCGCCGCCGCCCCGAGGCCCGCTGGCGGCGCCGCCCCGAGGACCTGGACGGCTTCGCGCCGCTCCAGCGGTCACTGCTGCGCGAGGCGCTGAACGCCGTGCGCGTGGGCGGAGTCGTCGGATACGCCACCTGCTCCCCGCACCCCGCGGAGACACGTGCCGTCGTGGAGGACGTCCTGAAGGGCCGGGGCGGCCCCAGGGCCGAGGCCGAGTGGGTCGACGCCCGGCCGCTGATGCCCGGTGTCGCGGCGCTGGGGGACGGACCCGACGTCCAGCTGTGGCCACATGTGCACGGCACGGACGCGATGTATCTGGCGCTGCTGCGCCGTACGGCCTGAGAGGAGTCCGGCCGCGGGGTCGTATCGGCACGCCACCGGCCGCATTCGCCCCGCCCGGCACGCTGAATCGCGAGGTTTGCGCGGTGTGTGCCCGTCCCCGTGGCCCGATGCCGGACATCGGGGCGGGGAACCCGTCCGGAGCATGGCAGGCTTGGCACATGGCCCAGATCAACCCCAGCATCCTGTCCGCCGATTTCGCACGTCTGGCCGAAGAGGCGCGAGCCGTCGAAGGCGCCGACTGGCTCCACGTCGATGTCATGGACAACCACTTCGTGCCCAATCTGACCCTCGGTGTGCCGGTCGTCGAAGCGCTCGCCCGAGCGACGCGGACCCCGCTGGACTGCCATCTGATGATCGAGGAGCCCGACCGCTGGGCGCCGCGGTACGTCGAGGCGGGCGCCGGTTCGGTCACCTTCCATGTGGAGGCCGCGGCGGCCCCCGTACGTCTCGCGCGCGAGATCCGCGCCAAGGGCGCGCGCGCGTCGATGGCGCTGAAGCCCGCGACGCCGATCGAGCCGTACGAGGACCTGCTTCCCGAGCTCGACATGCTGCTGATCATGACCGTGGAGCCGGGCTTCGGCGGTCAGGCCTTCCTGGACATCATGCTGCCCAAGATCCGCCGTACCAGGGAGCTGATCTCCAAGCACGGTCTGGAGCTCTGGCTCCAGGTCGACGGTGGTGTCTCGGCCGAAACCGTCGAACGGTGCGCCGAGGCGGGCGCCGACGTCTTCGTCGCCGGTTCCGCGGTGTACGGGGCGGACGACCCCGCCGCGGCCGTACGGATGCTGCGCCGCCAGGCCGACGAGGCGACCGCGTCGGCCGGCTGGGCATGCGTCCACTGAGCCACAACTTCACGCGGCCACCTGGCCACGGCTGAATGAACGCCGCCCGACCGGGCTGATCAAGGACCGCCGAATCTGACAGGATGAGAGCGCGTCCAGTATGAACAGCAGTGAGGAGATCGCAGTGGCTGGAATGTCGGCGGGTCGGCCGGCCCTGCGCATGGGACCCGCGGAACTGGTGCAGGCGGCGGCCATGGCCCGGCGCTTCTATCTGGAGGGCAAGTCCAAGATCCAGATCGCCGAGGAGTTCGGCGTCAGCCGCTTCAAGGTGGCCCGGGTCCTGGAGACCGCCCTCGAACGTGACCTCGTGCGGATCGAGATCCGCGTCCCCGCCGAACTGGACGCCGAGCGCTCCGACGCCCTGCGCGCCCGCTACGGCCTGCGGCACGCCGTCGTCGTGGAGTCGCCCGCCGAGACCGCCGACGAGTCGCCCGACCCCGAGAACCTCGGCGAGGTCGCCGCCGACCTCCTCGGTGAACTGGTCGTCGAGGGCGACATCCTCGGTCTCGCCTGGGGCCGCTCCACCATCCACATGGCCGCCGCCCTCGACCGTCTGCCGCCCTGCACCGTCGTCCAGCTGACCGGCGTGTACGACGCGGGCACCGCCGAGCGCGGCTCGGTCGAGGCCGTACGGCGCGCCGCCCAGGTCTCCGGCGGCGAGGCCCACCCCATCTACGCCCCGATGCTGCTGCCCGACCCGGCGACGGCGGCGGCGCTGCGCGGCCAGCCCGGTATCGCCCGCGCCTTCGAGTACTTCGACAAGGTCACCGTCGCGGCCGTCTCCATCGGCTCCTGGGAGGCGGGGATCTCCACGGTCCACGACATGCTCACCGACGAGGAGCGCTCGCACTACGCGTCCCTCGGCGTCGAGGCCGAGATGTCCGCGCACCTCTTCGACGCGGAGGGCCGACGGGTCGGACGCGACCTCGGCGAGCGGTGCATCACTGTCGAGACCGACCGGCTGCGCCGGATCCCGGAGGTCGTCGCGATCGCCGGCGGCCAGCGCAAGGGCGCGGCCATCGGCTCAGTCCTGAGGTCCGGACTCGTCACGAGCCTGGTCACCGACACCGCCGCCGCCGACTTCCTGCTGAACGACTTCGCGCCGGGACCGCGCCCGGCCCTGGACCGCGCGGACCCGGACGGCGAGTGAGCGCGCGGCCGGGGAGCCGGGACCGGACCACCGGCTCGCGGCTCCCTCGGCCGAAGCTACGAACGGCTCCCGCGCAGGTCGGCCGATGGTACGGAAAGCACTCCGCCGGTTCGCCAGAAGCGCCTGCCATCGGCGATGATGATGGAGGAGCCGCAGCCGGGACCGTCACCGGTCGGGGCTGACTCCCCACCCGCCCTTCCGTACAACCGCAGGTGAGAGAGTCGGTATGCGTTTCCTCAATGATCTGAAGCCGCCGTACGACCTGACGTACGACGATGTGTTCATGGTGCCGAGCCGCTCGGCCGTCGGCTCCCGGCAGGGCGTGGACCTCGCCGCGCCCGACGGCACCGGTACCACCATCCCGCTCGTCGTCGCCAACATGACGGCCATCGCGGGCCGCCGGATGGCGGAGACCGTCGCCAGACGCGGTGGTCTGGTCGTCATCCCCCAGGACATTCCGATCGAGGTCGTCACCGACGTCGTCTCCTGGGTCAAGACCCGGCATCTCGTGCTCGACACCCCGATCGTCCTCGCGCCGGCGCAGACCGTGGGCGACGCCCTGTCCCTGCTGCCCAAGCGGGCGCACGGCGCGGGGGTCGTGGTGGACCACGACCGGCGTCCCGTCGGGGTCGTCACCGAGCACGACCTGACCGGGGTCGACCGTTTCACCCAGCTCTCCGAGGTCATGTCGAAGGACCTGCTCCTCATCGACGCGGACATCGACCCGAGCGAGGCGTTCGACAGGCTCGACGACGCCAACCGCAAGCTGGCCCCGGCCGTCGACACCGAGGGCCGGCTGGTCGGCATCCTCACCCGTAAGGCCGCGCTGCGCGCCACGCTCTACACCCCGGCCACCGACACGAACGGCCGGCTCCGGATCGCCGCGGCCGTCGGCATAAACGGCGATGTCGCGGGCAAGGCGGGGCAACTCCTCGACGCGGGCGTCGACACACTCGTGGTCGACACCGCGCACGGCCACCAGGAGTCGATGCTCACGGCGATCAGGGCCGTGCGGGCGCTCGACCCGAAGGTGCCCGTCGTCGCGGGCAACATCGTGGCCGCCGAGGGCGTGCGCGATCTCGTCGAGGCGGGCGCGGACATCATCAAGGTCGGTGTCGGGCCCGGCGCCATGTGCACCACCCGCATGATGACCGGTGTGGGCCGGCCGCAGTTCTCCGCCGTGCTGGAGTGCGCCGCCGAGGCGAAGAAGTACGGCAAGCACGTCTGGGCCGACGGCGGGGTCCGCCACCCGCGCGATGTCGCGATGGCGCTGGCCGCCGGCGCGTCGAACGTCATGATCGGTTCCTGGTTCGCCGGTACGTACGAATCGCCGGGCGACCTCCAGCAGGCCGCCGACGGACGGCTCTACAAGGAGTCGTTCGGCATGGCGTCGGCGCGCGCCGTCCGGAACCGTACGAGCGAGGAGTCGGCGTACGACCGGGCCCGCAAGGCGCTCTTCGAGGAGGGCATCTCGACCTCGCGGATGTTCCTCGATCCGGGGCGGCCGGGTGTCGAGGACCTGATCGACTCGATCATCGCCGGGGTCCGGTCCGCGTGCACCTACGCGGGGGCGAACTCGCTGGAGGAGTTCGCGGAGAAGTCGATCGTCGGGGTGCAGAGCGCGGCGGGCTACGCGGAGGGCAAGCCGCTCCACGCGAGCTGGAGTTAGGGTCTGTCGTTTGGATCAGGCCGGATCAGGGAGCGGGTCTGGTGCGTGCGATCGCAAGGCGGAGGAGGGAGACATGGCGGAGCCATGGCGACCGACGACAACGCGGCGGCGTGCGTGCCAGGGCTCGCGAGCCCGGCAAGATCCAAACGACGGACCCTAGGGTCTCCTGCCGATCAAACCCGAGGCTCCTGACCGGGATTGGCATATCCCGGTCACGAACCTTTGGACATGAGCCGGTTGGGGCTGGGTACACGGGCTGTGCACTGTCCAACGAATTGGGGAGGACACAGTGGCCACGGCGAGCACAGTCCCGACCGACACGACTCGGTACGGAACCCACCAGGCCGATATGGCGGAATTGGGGCTTCCGTATGTGGAATGCCCGGGAGATGTGGCGCCCAGGGACGCACGCGAGATCTCACGGGTCTTCTTCGTCCGGCTGGCGGAGCTGGAGGAGGGCACCCACGAGCACAGTTACGTCCGTAACACCCTGATCGAACTCAACCTGGCCCTCGTGCGGTACGCGGCGACCCGCTTCCGGAACCGCTCGGACCAGATGGAGGACATCGTCCAGGTCGGCACCATCGGTCTCATCAAGGCGATCGACCGCTTCGAGCTCAGCCGCGAGGTGGAGTTCGCGACGTTCGCCGTCCCGTACATCGTCGGTGAGATCAAGCGCTTCTTCCGTGACACGAGCTGGGCCGTCCATGTGCCGCGCAGGCTCCAGGAGTTGCGGATCGACCTGGCGAAGGCGACGGACGAGCTGTCGCAGCGGCTGGACCGGGCTCCCACGACGGCCGAACTCGCCGAGCACCTTGACCTCGAACAGACCGAGGTCATCGAAGGCGTCGTCGCGAGCAACGGCTACACGGCCGGTTCGATCGACATGCCCGCCGACGACAGCGTGGAGTCCTCGTCGCCGCTCTCCGACCGACTCGGCGCGCCCGACGCGCAGTTGGAGGTGGCGGAGAACGTACAGGCGCTCAAGCCGCTGATCGACGAGCTCGACGACCGCGAGAAGTGGATTCTCCAGATGAGGTTCGGCGCGGAGATGACGCAGTCGGAGATCGGGCTGGAGCTCGGTGTCTCGCAGATGCATGTGTCGCGACTGCTGTCCCGGATCACCGGACGGTTGCGGGAGGGTCTGCTGGCCGTCGAATGACCGGCCGCACACAGTCCGCTTCACGCAGGGCGGTCGAGACCGCCCCGGCGATGAGCGCGTGCCCGCTGTCGTTCGGATGCACGCCGTCCACCAGATGCTCCGTCCGGAGCAGACCTCGGCCCGGCAGCAGCAGAAGCCGGTCGTCGCCCGCCGCTACGACGTCCCGTACGGCCTCCTCCATGGCCGCGCGGAGCCCGGTCAGCGTCGCCCCGAGCGCGTTGCCGCCGTGCTCGGCGTCCGGCCGCAGCACGGGCGAGAGAACCAGCAGCGGCGTGGCCGGATGCCCGTCGCGTACGACACCGAGGAACGCGCGCGTCGTCTCGTACAGCAGCGGCGCCGAGTACGGCACCCCGAACCAGCAGTTGGTGCCGAAGGCGAGAGTGATCAGATCGGCGGGGAGCGCGGCGATGTGGGAAGCGGTGGCGAGTTCGCCCCGGGCGGCGCCCGCGTAACCGAGGTTGACCGTGTCCAGTCCGAGCGCCCGGCCCGCGACGGCGGGCCAGGAGCGCGCGGGGCGCGTCGAGGACCACCCCTCGGTGATGGAGTCGCCGTGGACGACCCAGCGCGCGCGTTTCGGCGCGGGGACCAGGGAACCGCCGACCGGCCGTACGCCCAGGATCTCGGGCGCGTGCCCCTCGGGGAGATGGACGGTGAACGGGCCCGGGGACGCGGGCAGTTCGATACGCGCCACCTGCTCGTGCGCGGGCTCGCTGAACGTCTCGCCGACGAGGCGCTGACCCTCCCAGAGGGCGAAGCAGTGGGCGAGTTCCGTCAGCGGGTCCCCCGGCTCGGGGACAGTCGCGCGGTAGCGGACGTTCACAGCCTTCGCGCCGTCCGAGGCGAACTCCAGACGCACCCCGATCGGCAGGAGCGCGCGCCTGGTGATGTCCCACGACAGTTGCGACATGTCGGAGGGGTCCGCGCGCACCACCCGGCCGCCGTCCATCCAGCCCACGCCGCGCAGGAAGGGTGCGGGGTCCAGCCAGCTCATCGTGCTCCTCGGTCCTGGTCGTCGTCCCGGAGGGCGGGTTCGCCTCCGACGTCATAGGTGCCCCGTCGAACGCCCGGAATGTTCCGCCGTCCGGCCATGGCGCGGACCGGCCGGGTGAGCACGGGTGCGACCGTCCGCCTCATGGTCTACTTCGGAGGCGGGGCACGCCCCGCCTCCGGCCGGCCACGGCGACCACCACCCGCAGAGAAGTGATCCGCCCGCAGTGCGACTGAACAAGCTCGACGAACGCATCGTGCACGCCCTCGCCGAGGACGCCCGCCGCTCCTTCGCGGACATCGGCTCCGAGGTCGGCCTCTCGGCGCCCGCCGTGAAACGGCGGGTGGACCGGCTGCGCGCCGAAGGCGCCATCACGGGCTTCACCGTGCGGGTGGACCCGGCGGCGCTCGGCTGGGAGACCGAGGGATTCGTCGAGATCTACTGCCGCCACAAGACGTCGCCCGAGGACATCCGGCGGGGCCTCTCGCGCTACCCGGAGGTGGTGTCCGCGTCGACCGTCACGGGCGACGCCGACGCCGTGGTCCAGGTCTTCGCTTCCGACATGCGCCACTTCGAGCGGGTGCTCGAACAGATCGCGGGAGAGCCGTACGTGGAACGGACGAAGTCGGTCCTGGTGCTCTCACCGCTGCTGAGGCGTTTCTCGTCGGGCGCGCCGGGCTAGGGCGTGTTTTAGAAGTAGCGTCGTCCGCCCATTGGGCGGGGCCCACGGCGTCTGGTGCGTGCGATCGCAAGGCGGAGGATCAACCCCGTA